>JBIIZE010000283.1:0-3649 GCA_044346435.1 Burkholderiales bacterium | reverse complement strand
GAAATCGCTGAAGCAGCACGCCCACCCAGCCGCAAAGCCCGCCTGATTCCATGCCGCTGCTGCTGGTGCTGGATACCAACGTCTGGCTCGATTGGCTGGTGTTTAATGATGCCGGTCTGGCGCCGGTGCAGTCGCTGGTCAATGACGGCAAAGCTGAAATCATCATTGATGCGGACTGCGATGCCGAACTGGTTCGAGTGCTGGATTACCCGCTGCAGAAATGGACGCTGGACGCCGCTGCGCAGGCTGCATGCATCCAACGCTTCCGCAACATCGCCCGCCTTGTTAGCGTGACGTCAATTACCGGCCTGCCGCAATGTCGCGACCCTGATGACCAGAAATTTCTCGCACTTGCTGCTGGTGCCAATGCCTGGTGCCTGCTCACCAAGGATCGCGCGCTGCTCATACTCGCCAAGGCGCGTTACCGCCTGCCGTTCCATATCGTGACTCCTGCCGATTTCCCCACGCTGCAAAGCGTAGAATTCAATTCATAAGACGCAGCCAGCGTCAGTGGAGGAGTAACCGATGGACGTGATACCGCTTGGACCGGGATTTGCCGCGGAGATTCGTGGTGCCGGCATGGCCGAAGTCGCTGCCGATGATGCCGTTTATGCCGCCGTGCGGGCGGCCTTCGAAGAACACTCCGTGCTGGTGTTCCGCAACCAGCCCATTACTGATGAATTGCAGGTTGCCTTCTCTCGCCGCTTCGGTCCGCTGGAAACCGCCAAGGCGGCATCGCGCGGAGAAGGCACCCACTTCAGCATATTGACCAATATCGAGCCCGATGGCTCGCTGGTTCCGCCGGATCACAAGGAAGCTCTGCGCGCACGCGCCAACCAGTTGTGGCATACCGACAGCTGCTTCAAGATACCTCCCGCACTGGCCTCCGTATTGTCGGCCCGGATCGTCGCCTCGACCGGCGGCGAAACCGAATTCGTTTCCATGCGCCTGGCCTGGGCTAGGTTGGATGCAAGCCTGAGATCCAGGCTCGAGAATGCCTATGCCTGGCACGACTACGCCCATTCGCGCGGAAAAATCGCCCGACATCTTGCATCTGAACGCGAGCGCACTTCAATGCCACCGGTATCCTGGCGCATGCGCTGGCGCAATCCGGCCAACGGACATGATGCTTTGTATATTGCATCGCATACCTGCGGCATTGACGGCATGGCAGGTGAAGATGCGCTGAAACTGATTGATGAATTGGCTGCAAATGCCACTCAACCGGAATTCATATTCCAGCATCGTTGGAAAGCCGGTGACGTGGTGATGTGGGACAACCGGGCCACCATGCACCGCGGGCGCCCATGGCCCGATGATCAGCCGCGCAACATGATGCGAACGACAATATCGGCTACCGACGCCGACGGCCTCGCGGCAATGTGGCCGCAACCCGCCGCGGCCTGATCATTACGCCCTCAAAAATAAAACGCCGACCGGGGGCGGCGTTTTTTTATTTCAGAACATGCAGATCAGTTGATCTCGGCACCGCTGGCCTTGACGACCTTGGCCCACTTGTCGGATTCAACTTTAAGGAAATCAAAGAATTTCTCCGGCGTATCCTGCCACGCCGGCTCCTGACCAACAGCCTGCAGGCTTTTGCTCATTTCCGGGGTCTTCAACACTTTGAGCAGCTCGCCATGCAGTTTCATCTGGATGTCTCGCGGCAGTCCTTTGGGACCGGATACACCGAACCAGGCGACCATTTCGTATCCCTTGACACCCGCTTCTGCAATGGTCGGCACTTCAGGCAATTCAGGCGAACGTTTGCTGCCGGTCACTCCCAGGGGGCGCAGCTTGCCGGTTTTGATGTGGGGCAGCATGCCGGCAATACCGGGGAATGCCAATTGAACCTGCCCGCCCAGCAAATCAGCCGTCACCGGACCGCTGCCGCGATAAGGAATATGGGTGATCTTGATGCCGGCCATGCTCGCAAACAATGCGCCGGTCAAATGCTGCGTGCTGCCATTGCCGGAAGACGCGTAATCAATCTGACCCGGCCTGGCTTTGGCCAATGCAATCAGCTCTTTCACCGATTTTGCAGGCAGCGACGGATGCACCACCATCACATTCGGCGCGCTGGTGATTTGCGTCACCGGGGTGAAATCGTTGAGTGAGTCATAGGCGAGTTTCTTGTGCAGCGCTGCGCTCACAAAGTGCGTGTTGCTGATCATGAAAATCGTATAGCCGTCGGGCGCTGCTTTTGCGGCAGCATCCGCGCCAATGGTCGATCCGGCGCCGGGCCGGTTATCCACCAGCACTTGCTGTTTGACAGCCTCACTGAGTTTCTGCGTCACGATACGGCCGGGTACGTCAGCCGCTCCGCCGGCGGAAAAGGGGATGATCATGCGTATCGGTTTGGACGGGAATGTCTGAGCAGCCAGCGGCAGCGAAAGTGCGGCCGCCATCAATCCAACAGTGATCCTCGGAATATTATAAGTATTTGATTTCATTTAACTTTCTCCATTAAAGCAGTGCATTCCTAAAACGCCGGCAATCATACCACTGCCTGCTGAGAGTCCGGAGAGGACCCATTGGTTTCAAAACGTTTGCCCATCACGTCCATGACAAGCCGCAAGCACCCGCCCAGCCACACGACCCGGACCGTGTCGTGCCTCATAATGCGCCTGCCATGCTCAGCCTGACACATCTTCACAAAACCTATTCGGGTCCGGCGCCACGCACCATTCTGCAAGACATCAATCTGGAACTCGCTCCCGGCGACTACATTGCCGTCGTTGGTGATTCCGGTTGCGGAAAATCCACCCTGCTGAATCTCATCGCCGGACTCGATCTGCCCGACAGCGGGTGCGTGACATTGCACAACCGTGAAATTACCGCTCTAGATGACGACAGCCGCACCCGCCTGCGCCGCCGTGACATCGGCTTTGTATTCCAGGCTTTTCTGCTGCTGCCCTATCTGACGGTACTCGACAACGCAGCATTGACACTGAAGCTCAACGGCGTCACCCACCGGGAAGCGCAACGCAAAGCATTTGCCGCCCTGTCGGCCGTCGGCCTCGCCGACGCCATTCACCGTTTTCCCGGCACCCTGTCCGGCGGCGAATCGCAACGTGTTGCCGTCGCAAGAGCCCTGGTACACCAACCCAAACTGGTTTTAGCCGACGAACCCACCGGCAATCTCGATGCGGAGAGCGCGGATGCCGTTTTGAGGCTGTTGCGCGAACGTGTCAAGGCGCAGCGCAGCATCGGCATCCTGGTAACCCACTCCAGCGCCGCTGCCGCAACGGCTGACCGCATCTACCGTCTTCACAACGGCGTATTGAACGAGGCATGAACACCGCAGTCTGGCACGCGCTGGTCAGCGGCCCCCTGCGTGCCGCGCCAGGGCGCTCCTTGCTCGCCGTCGCAGCCATTGCCATCGGCGTAGCACTGGGTCTGGCTGTCCATCTGATCAATGCCAGTGCAGCCAGCGAGTTTGAAAGAGCCTCACGACAGCTTTCGGGAGAAGCCGACCTTTTGGTACGGGGTGGACGCGCCGGCTTTGATGAAAAGATCTATCCGCTGCTCGCCAAAACGGCAGGCGTTAATGCAGTCAGTCCGGTGCTCGAACTTGAAGCGGCACTGCATGGCCGTCGGGACACACTGAAAATAATCGGTATCGACGCGCTAAGAGCCTACGCATTGC
>JBIIZE010000281.1:0-3656 GCA_044346435.1 Burkholderiales bacterium | reverse complement strand
CGGCACTTGGTTGACAAGGAAAAGGCAAATTCCGGACGAAAAAAAGCAGGGCCTCAGCCCTGCTTTTTTGAAGCCGAAGAAGATTACTTCTTCATGTCGTCTTTTTTGGCTTCAGCTTTCGGCGCATCTTTCTTGGCTTCAGCTTTTTTCTCGGTCTTTTTCTCTTCTTTTTTCGCTTCAGCAGCGAACGCCGGGGCAGCGGCAACGGTGGCGAACACAGCGGCGATGATGGCGGCAAACAGTTTGTTCATGATTTCCTCATTGGTGGTTGATCAACCAGGTCTTTTTGACCTTTGACCGAAAGCCGGTCATTGCCAATAACGCGGCGTGCAGGGCTTGGTTGACAGTTTCGTGTAAGTTTCACAATACAGACTTTAAGCCACGACTTATGCACCATCAGTGGGCAAAACGACGGTCAAGTCTTGCCCCTACTCAAAAGTCCCTTTTAATTGACGATGCGCTGGTTTCGAATGGCATTTCGCGCCATTCACCCGGCGGGATGTTGTCGAGAGACCAGGGGCCAATGGCGTATCGGATCAGGCGCAAGGTCGGAAAACCCGCTGCTGCTGTCATGCGTCTGACCTGACGGTTGCGGCCTTCGCGCAGAATCAGCTGGAGCCAGGTTGTCGGAATCTGCCGACGGATGCGGACCGGGGGCGTTCGCGGCCATAACCACCCGGGTGGCGGGCACAGGCTGGCCTCGACCGGACGTGCTTTGTAATCCGGGAGTTGGATGCCGGCCCGCAGCGGTGCCAATTGGGCATCGTCCGGCGCGCCTTCGACTTCTACAAAATACGTTTTGGGCAGTTTGTGGCGGGGATCAGTAATGCGATGCTGAAGGTCGCCATCGTCGGTCAACAGGACCAGACCCTCGCTGTCCGTGTCGAGGCGCCCCGCCGGATAGACGCCGGCCACCGGGACAAAATCTTTCAGCGTCCGATGGTTTCCCGAAGGACTGAACTGGCAAATGACGCCATACGGTTTGTTGAGCAACAGAAGTTTTGGCACGGCCGGATTGTACGAAGAAAGACCACCGCAGTCGCGGTGGCCGGTATTAATCCGCTTACGCCTGAGGGGCGCCGGTCACGCAGTAGCGGGTGACTCCAGTCCCCGGGTCAGCCATTCATAACCGGGTAGCGTCAGGAATTCGACGTAATCATCGCTGGTGGTGATTTCGTCAAACAGCTTGGCCGCTTCTTTATAACGGCCCGCGCTCCAGGCTTCCTCGCCTAATTCGCGGCGCACGCGGGCCAGTTCCTCGGGCAGCATTTTGCGGAACATTTCCTTACTGACCTTGCGGCCGTCATCCAGCACGCCCTTGGGACTGCGCATCCATTGCCAGATCTGCGAGCGCGAAATTTCTGCTGTGGCGGCATCTTCCATCAGGTTGTAAACCGGCACACAGCCGTTGCCGGCGAGCCAGGCGCCGATATACTGAATGCCGACGCTGATGTTATTGCGCAGGCCGGCCTCGGTGATCGGCGCTTCAGGTTTGAAATCCAGCAGATCTTTTGCGCTGACCAGCACGTCAGGCCGCTGGCGGGAAACCTGGTTGGGGCCGGGCATATGCCTGTCGAAAATTTCTTTGGCGATGCCGACCAGTCCGGGATGCGCGACCCAGGTGCCGTCGCAGCCGTCGGTCGCTTCGCGTTCCTTGTCGGCGCGTACTTTGGCCGTCGCGGCTTCATTGGCAGCGGGGTCGTTTTTGATCGGAATCTGCGCAGCCATGCCGCCCATCGCGAACGCCTTGCGGCGATGGCAGGTCTTGACCAGCAACAGCGCATAGGCGCGCATGAACGGCGAGGTCATCGTTACCTGGCTGCGGTCGGCCAGGCAGAAGTCCTTGTTGGAACGGAATTTCTTGATGCAGCTGAAAATGTAATCCCAGCGGCCGATGTTCAGGCCGACGCAGTGATTGCGCAGTTCATAAAGAATTTCATCCATTTCGAATGCGGCGAGCACGGTCTCAATCAGCACGGTGGCTTTGATGGTGCCCAGCGGCAGACCCAGTTCGCGTTGCGCCATCACGAAGATGTCGTTCCAGAGTCGCGCTTCGAGATGGCTTTCCATTTTTGGCAGATAGAAGTACGGCCCGGTATTGCGTGCGATGGCTTCCTTGGCATTATGGAAAACATACAGCGCGAAATCGAAAATCGCGCCGGAGACCGGTGCGCCGTCGATTTGCAAATGATGTTCCATCAGATGCCAGCCGCGCGGACGCACCAGCAGCGTTGCCGTTTGCGAATTGAGCCGGTACTGCTTGCCTTCGGGGCTCTGGAATGTGATCGAACCGCGGATCGCATCGCGCAGATTGATCTGGCCCTCGATCATGTTGCTCCAGGTCGGCGCGTTGGAATCCTCGAAGTCGGCCATGAACACATTGGCGCCGCAGTTCAGCGCGTTGATCACCATCTTGCGGTCGGTGGGGCCGGTGATTTCAACGCGGCGGTTCTGCAGGTCCGCAGGGATGGGGCCGACGGACCAATCGCTGTCGCGGATGCCGCGGGTTTCCGGCAGAAAATCCGGCAACCGGCCGGCATCGAATTCGTTTTGCCGGCGCGTCCGTTGTGCCATCAGATCGCGCCGGCGACTTTCAAACTTGCGCGCCAGTTTTGCGACGAAGGTGATGGCCTGCGGGGTCAGGATCGATTGATATTCGGCTGGCATTGCGCCGCGTATAACAATGCCTTCGGACAATACGGTTGTGGACATGGCAGGCTCCTGAGGTCATCAGCAGAAATTTCACAATACAAAATTCCGTGTCAAACTGGATGCTGCAATGCATTATACCGATAATTATTATAAGTCCAATTTTTGTTGATATTGTTGATTTTCCCTATGAATCAGCCAAATGATTTTGGCGAGCACAGATATTTTGCAATGCAAAAATTCAGGTGGCCTGGAATGGCTTGCCGTTTAGCTTGTTGGGATCAACCGTTCATTCGATTCAATAAAAAACGCCCGCGGATGCGGGCGTTTTCATGGTCGCTGACCGGAGGGTCAGCTTGGATGCCGGGTTACTTCGTGCCCCAGGGCTTGATGGCAGCCTTGAGCTGGTTGTAACCGTCGATATAACGCGGACGCTTGCTGCTGTAGATCTTGTCGAACGTGGCCAACTGGTCATCCAGCCATTTCGCCAGTTCGGCATTGCCCGGATTGGCAGCCTTGTACGCTTCGTTGATCAGCACAAAGTGAATGCGCGGATCATACGGGTCCTTGGTGCCGCCGACGGTTTCGTCGCCGTTGAGCAGGCGCTGCAGCATGGCGTCAGCCGAGCCGAGGGTCTGTTCGTAGATCGGTGCGCCTTCCATGCGGTACATGACGCTGGTCATGTCCTTGCCGTTGGTCATGGTGAAGCCCATGTCTTTCCACACGTCGCCCATTTTCTTGCCGGTCTTCGCGTAGTCGAGAATCATCTGGCCCCATTTGCGCAGCACGTCCGGCGCATCGGCCATCAGGTCGGTCAGGCGGTCGCCGTCAAGGTCGGTCGAGTAAACGATGCACTCGCGCTGCTCGATCATGTCGTGCAGCAGCAGGCCGAAGTTGGTGTCGGAGATGTGCTCGTAGATGTCGCCGCTCCAGTTTTCCATTCCGGCCTTGAAGTCCTTCGGCAGCAGCGCAACGATGGCGTCGACGTTTTCCTTGTGTTCCTGGTA
>JBIIZE010000358.1:0-3032 GCA_044346435.1 Burkholderiales bacterium | reverse complement strand
CATGTGGGTGCTGACCATTGGCATGGGTATTGTCGCCGCACTGCTCAATCTGCCGATTGATGACCGGCAGATCGCACGCCCCGCCGCAAAACCCGCTTGATATTCAGGGCGCGCTGGCGCCGTTGTCTTTGGCAGCTTCGGCAATCAGCCAGTCGCGGAAGGCCGCGACGGCCGGCCGTGTCTTGGCATGCGGCTCGCACACCAGGTAATACGCGGAATCCAGCGGTACCTTCAGGTCAAAGGGCATCACCAGCTTGCCGGAGGCGAGTTCTTCTGCAGCCAGCGAGGGCATCGACGCCACGACACCAACGGCATCAATCGCCGCTTCGAATGCCAGCACGGCATGACTGAAACGGGCGCCGCGCTTGGCATCGATATCCTTGACGCCTGCAGCTTCCAGCCAAACCTCCCAGAACGACTCACCGTCATACATGTCACCGGTATCGTCATGCAGCAGCATGTGATGCTTCAGGTCTTCCGGAGTGCGCAGCGGGTGTTCGCCGCTAAGCAGTTTTGGGCTGCAGATCGGCGTAATGGTCAGCGACAGCAGGCGATGCACATCCAGTTCGGGATAGTGGCCATGTCCGTACAGAATGGCGACATCGGAATCGTCGAGCCAGGTTTCAATGGTGGCACGCTCGGCCACATCGACTTTTCCATCAACGCTGACCCTGCGCATGCGCGCAGAGACCCGGACATCGATCTCCTGATGCGCCGCAATGAAACGGTGCAGCCGCGGCATCAGCCAGCGTGCGGCAAATGAGGGTGCGGCACTAACGGTCAGCATGCCGCCGCTGGTATGGGTGCGCAGCCGTTCCACCGCCTGCGCCAGACAATCGAATCCTTCACGCAGCTTGGGCAGGCAGGCCCGCGCCGCATCGGTCAACTCCAGGGCGCGGTTGTAGCGGTGGAACAACTGGACATCGAGATATTCCTCCAGCGTGCGGATCTGGTGGCTGACCGCTGCCGGGGTCACATTGAGCTCAACCGCGGCTTTTTTCACGCTCAAATGGCGGGCGGCGGCCTCAAAAGCCTTCAAAGCGTTCAGTGGTGGCAGGCGCTGTGACATAGTTGACATTCACATTACCATAAGTATCCCGAATAGTGACAATAAATCAGGTGTTGCGATGCAACAATAGCCTCACGGATCAGTCTATACTTCAGTCCGAACTCATTGAAGTTAAACACTGTAGGACCCCAACGCCGGGACGGCGAACTACTGGAAAGGCAAGGAAAACTAACATGAACACCGATCTCAAAATCAAATTTGGCTCAGTTATCTTCGAGAAGATCAACACCGTTCGCATGAGCGAGCAAGAGCGTCAGGTCGCGATCAACGCGATGCATGACGCTGATGCGATCGTCGATGCGTTTGTCTGGATCGCTCGCAAAATTGAGCAACTGGGCGCCGCGCTGTTCCTGAGCCCCAGCGTCAAGCACTAAACAGCTCGACTTCAGAACTCCAGCCGGGAGGCCCCTCCTCCTCCTGCCGGCTGTGCGACGCCCTTCGGGTGTCGCCTGAGTAGACGCGGCGGCTGATGCCGCCGCGTCTTTTTGTACGTCGCCCGAGAGCGACCGGCAAAACCGCAAATAATCAATACGTTGCGGATCCTGCCCCCTCCGCGGTCTCCAGTACACGACGTTAATGTGTGGCAAATGTCCTGCCTTACCCCGAAAAAATAGTAACTCATTGTTTTTATTTACTATTTTTTCTGGCCCCGATATTGCGTATCCAGCAGCAGCACCTGCAGCCAATCCCGCTCATGCAGGCGCCATCCACATCAGGAGATTCCATGCTCAATCGAGACAGCTTTTTCAAAAAGAACGATGAGGCCGCCCGCCGTGCCGTTAATGTCACCCCTGCTCTGGGCAACCCCGCACCACTCAATGACCCTGCTGCACGCCCCGCAGCCAGCGCAACCCCACGCCCCGAGACCCCCCCCTCACCAGAACGCGCCAAATCCGCACAAACGAGTGGCAGCCGTCTGATCGTCGGACCGGACATCAAGCTCAAGGGCGTTGAGATTACGGATTGCGACACCCTGGTTGTTGAAGGCACTGTCGAAGCGTCGATGGACAGCCGTGTCGTGCAGATTGCCGAGCATGGCGTATTCAAAGGCACCGTGAGTATCGACATTGCTGAAATCCACGGCCGTTTTGAAGGCGAATTGACCGCGCGCGAGCAACTGATCATTCACGCGACCGGCCGTGTATCGGGAAAAATCCGCTACGGCAAGATCCAGATCGAAGAAGGCGGCGAGCTGGCCGGCGACATCGCCAAGACCGACAGCAAAACAGAAAAAGCGGATACGAGACTGCTGCGTGCCGCGCAACCGGCCTTCAAGACGGCGAACTCCGATTGAAGAACAGCTGCGGAGGCTAAGGGGTAGCGGGTGCGGCCCCTGAACCCGCCGCGGCAAACTCGGCCAGGATCAGATCATTAAGATCACGCGGAATTGGCGCCACGCGCGACTTCAGCAGCTGCATCAGCTGATTGCGTTCCTCGGACGGCAGGCGCTCGTACTCGGTACGCGCATCCACGGCGATCGCACGCTTCTCGGCCATCGACAGCGCCGCGAGACGCTCATGCGCGCTGCGTATCGCCGACGCGTGCTGCGCCAGCTCTTCAATGATCAGCGGCCGCGCCGCAGCATTGCGGGGATCGGCCAGCATGCGCGTCAGGCTGTCGTAAATATCAGCACGCTGAGCAGAAGTAAGATGCACGAAGCCGGCATCAATCAGCCCGCGCAGCTGGGATTCGCTGATGCCATGAACTCCCGAAAGCGCAGGCGGGACTGAGGGTTGCCGCGGGGCGGCCTGGGCGTTCGCCACTGCCGACTCGATTGCTGACGTGGCCATCTGGTCTCGCAGCATCTTCAACAGATACATCGTCAACGGCTCCGCGGCCTGTGCCGGCCCCGCTGCAAACAGCAGAGTGATGCAAACCGCTCGCAAAAAGCGCTGAAGCCTGGACATAAAAGGAGGGCCCACTGACTACGGACCGCATACGGGGAGGCGACTATGTAACCGCC
>JBIIZE010000277.1:0-3682 GCA_044346435.1 Burkholderiales bacterium | reverse complement strand
CAGATAGGCGACAAATTCATTGAGCACCGTTTTCACGCC
Organism: Burkholderiales bacterium; assembly: GCA_044346435.1. Taxonomy (GTDB): domain Bacteria; phylum Pseudomonadota; class Gammaproteobacteria; order Burkholderiales; family SG8-41. Next base: position 3,643 of record JBIIZE010000277.1, on the reverse strand, counting down.
CATCAGCGCACCGGCCGCCTGCGCCTCTGCCCAGGGCACCCCGGCCAGCCAGGTCAGCGGCGCCATCACAAAACCCAACGCACGCTCCATCGACATCGGTGCGCCGTCAAATGCAGGCAGCCCTGCCAGCCCCAGATTGACCAACGTGACCAGAGCCACCAGCACAATCAGCAACGCGACGATGTTCAGCAATAACTGCAGGCCATCGACAGTGCCGCGGGTCACCGCATCCATCGCGCTGCGCGCCGTTGACGGCACATCCAGCCGCGCCGGCGTCGGACCGCCTTGCGGCGGCACCATCAGTGCAGCAACAACAATCGCCGCCGGCGCCGAGATGATCGACGCCGCGAGAATATGGCCGATGGCATCCGGTACCGCCGGTCCGAGGATGATCGCATAGAGCACCATCACCGTTCCCGCGACGCCGGCCATGCCGCAGGTCATCACGATGAACAGTTCTCCGCGCGACAGTTTGGCCAGATAGGGCCGCACCACCAGCGGCGCCTCGACCATGCCGATAAAAATGTTCGCCGCTGTCGACAGCCCCACGGCACCGCCGATCCCGAGCGTCTTTTCCAGCACCGCAGACAGCAGGCGCACCAGCCACGGCAATATCCGCCAGTAAAACAGCAGCGCCGACAATGCACTGACCACCAGCACCAGCGGCAGTGCGCGCAACGCAAGAATGAAGGTTGAGGATGACGGCCTGGTTTCAAACGGCAGCGGCGCACCGCCGAGGTAACCGAAGACCAGACTCGTGCCCGCCTGTGTCGCCCGCTCCAGTGCGAGCAATCCGTCATTGAGTGCAAGGAAAAACTGCTGCACCGGCGGCACCTTCAGCAACAGCACCGCCAGCAGCAAGGTCAGCGCGACGCCGGACAACACGATGCGCCAGGGCACGGCGCGGCGGTTTTCGCTGATGCCCCAGGCAATGACGAGCAGTACGATCAGCCCGAAAGCGCTTTGCAGAGCCGGACCCGTCATTGGCAATCACATCCCCTGAAAATCAGACTCGCCGGTGGCAGCCCAGCCCGACACCATCAACTCCGCCGCCAGGTGGTCCCCTTGGCACTATCCTCAAGCACAATCCCCGCCTCCAGCAACATCTGGCGGATACGGTCGGCTTCAGCAAAGTTTTTGGCTTTCTTGGCTTCAACACGCGCAACGATCTCGGCCTCAATGCGTTCCGGTGTCCATTCCCCATCCTCGGCGGGCCCGCCCTGCAGGAAAGCATCCGGTTCCCGCTGCAGCAAACCCAGCATTGACGCGAGAGACTTCAGCAGCGTCGCGGTCTCCGCGGATTTTGTGCGGTTCAACTCATTCGCCAGATCGAACAGCAGCGCAACCGCTTCCGGGGTGTTGAAATCGTCATCCATTGCGTCCCGGAACCGGACCGCATAGGCATTCGACCAGTCCACCGGACCAGCCACCGCTGTCATGCCTTTCAACGCGGTATACAGCCGGCTCAGCCCCAGTCGCGCGTCATCCAGATGTGCGTCGGAATAATTCAGCGGACTGCGGTACTGGGCACGGATGATGAAAAAACGCACCACTTCGGCGTCGTACTTGGAGAGGATTTCGCGCACGGTGAAAAAGTTGCCCAGCGATTTCGACATTTTTTCGTTGTCGACGCGGACAAAGCCGTTGTGCATCCAGTAGTTGACGAAGGTACAGCCGTGGGCACCTTCGGACTGGGCGATTTCGTTTTCGTGGTGCGGGAACTGCAGATCCTGCCCACCGCCATGGATGTCGAAGTGTTTGCCGAGCAATGAGCCCGACATTACCGAGCATTCGATATGCCAGCCGGGACGGCCGGCGCCCCAGGGCGATTCCCAGGACGGCTCTCCGGGCTTTGCGCGTTTCCACAACACGAAGTCCAGCGGATCCTGCTTGGCGGTGTCAACGGCGACACGCTCGCCGGCGCGCAGGTCTTCGAGCGATTTGCCCGACAGCTTGCCGTAACCGTCGAACTTGCGTACCGCATAGTTCACGTCACCGTCCGCGGCCTGATAGGCGTAACCGCGCTGCTGCAGCGTGGTGATCATATCGAGCATGCCCTGCACATACTGCGTCGCCCGCGGTTCAACATCGGGGCGCTGCACGCCCAGTGCAGCCGAATCCTCGTCCATCGCCCGGATAAAACGCCCGGTCAGTTGCTCCATGGTTTCGCCGTTTTCCTGGGCGCGCTTGATGATCTTGTCATCAATGTCGGTAATGTTGCGCACATAGGTCACGTCATAACCCGAATTTCGCAACCAGCGCTGCACCACGTCGAAAATGACCATCACCCGGGCGTGTCCGAGGTGACAAAAATCGTAGACCGTCATGCCGCAGACGTACATGCGGACTTTGCCGGGTTCGATGGGTTTGAATTCCTGCTTGTCCCGGGCGAGTGTGTTGTAGATTTTGAGCATTTTGGGCTTCAGGCGCTCCGGTCCGGAAGCGCTCATTCTGCGTTCTGCCTGACCGCGTTTCCGCATCGGTATCGCGGTTCGGCAGCCCCCTCTGCAAGAGAAGGTTGAATTGGCGGTTGTTCTTGGTAAAATCCAGAAAATTCAAGGACTAATGCCGTCACTTGGACCATTGTTTCGACTATGATTACTGTGCCCACAACGACCGCCGGAATAATAACACGATGACCCAAAAACTGGCCGCGGCGCGGCTCGCTGCAATCGCCATCTGCCTGCTGTTTGCAGCGCCCGTTTCTGCACAGGGCGATGATCTCCAGGAAGCCCAGCAGTTGCTGAAACAGGGACAGGTAGACCGCGCCCTGGAACGCGTTGATCAATTTTTAAAATCCAAACCCAAAGATGCGCGCGGCCGTTTTCTGCGCGGCATTCTCCTGACTGAACAGAACAAGCCGCAGGAAGCCATCAAGGTCTTTACCGATCTGACCCAGGACTACCCCGAACTGCCCGAGCCTTACAACAACCTCGCAGTTCTCCATGCTTCGCAGGGCCAGTACGACAAGGCCCGCGCCGCCCTGGAAATGGCGATCCGCACTCACCCGAGTTATGCCACCGCCCATGAAAATCTCGGCGACATTTACGCCAAGATGGCCAGCCAGGCCTATGACAAGGCGCTGCAACTGGACAAGGGCAATCAGGGTGCGCAAACCAAGCTCAATCTGATCAAGGATCTGTTCTCCAACAACCAGCGTCCGCCGAAAGTCACCGTGGCCCGTGCGGAACCCCCGGCCAAGGCCGTACCAGCGCCGGCTCCGGCGACCCCTTCACCGGCTGCTTCGCCAGCGAAACCGGCGGCGCCTGTTGCCGCTGCGCCCGCTGCTGCAGTCGCCGCCAAAGAACCGGCCAACCCCGAGCCGGCAAAACCGGCCGCAAAGGAACCGGCCAAAGAACCCGCGAAGGCCGCACCGGTCAACGAAGAAGGCGCCGTAATCAAGGCTGTTGAGCGCTGGGCACAGGCCTGGTCCTCCAACGACGTCGATGGTTATCTCGCGCGTTATGCACCCAACTTCAAGACCCCCGACGGGGAATCACGTAAGGCCTGGGAAACCGAGCGCCGCACGCGCGTTGCCAAGCCGCGCAAGATCGAGGTCAAGGTCGAAGCGCCGAAAGTGACCTTCAAGGATGCGAATACGGCCAGCGTCAGCTTCCGCCAGCATTACCGCTCCAACAGCTTC
>JBIIZE010000275.1:0-3692 GCA_044346435.1 Burkholderiales bacterium | reverse complement strand
AACTGAAACGCGACTGGCATGTCATTGCACCGGACTGGCGTGGCTGCGGACACTCCGGTTGGTCCCTCAACGGCTACTGGTTTCCCGACTATTACGCCGACCTCGATGCACTGCTGGCCATCTACTCGCCGGATACACCGGCACGGCTGGTCGGTCACAGCATGGGCGGTGTCATTGCCTGCACTTACGCCGGCATACGGCCGCAACGCGTGGCGCAGGTGATGTCGCTCGAAGGTTTTGGCCTGGCCCGCACCAGCCCCGGCGATGCGCCGGCGCGATACCGCCGCTGGCTGGATGACATGACCGAGGAACCGCGTTTCCGCATTTACGGCTCATTTGACGCGCTTGCAGCACGCCTGCAAAAAGACAATCCGCGACTGACCCCGGAAAAAGCCCGGTTCGTCGCCCGCGCCTGGGCCCATGAAACCGCCAGCGACAAGGTGGAGCTGCTGCATGACCCGCGCCACAAGCGCACAAATCCGGTGCTGTTCAGGATGGATGAACTCATTGCCTGCTGGCGGGAATGCACTGCGCCGGTGCAATGGGTATTTGCGCGGGATTCCAAGGGCACCGGCTACCTGAAAGACACGCCGGAACAACTCGCCGAACGAAAAAACGCGGTCCGTGACTATCGCGAAGCCTGGATTGAAGATGCCGGGCACATGATGCACCACGACCAGCCTGAGGCGGTTGCACGCCTTATTGAAGCATTTATCGACTGAAGCGCCGTAAGGCTTCAGTTAATCCGGGGCGCGGGCGCGCCCCGGATGATGCAAGATCAGTCCTGCAGGATATGCGGATAGGCAAATCCGGCCGTCAGCAGAAACACAAACACCTTGCCGACGAACTTCAACTTTTCCGATCCGTCCATCTCGCTGAACTTCTTGCTGCTTGGCGCCGCACTCCCCTGCGCAGCCTGGTTTTCTTCAGACATGGAAACACTCCTGTAGTTAAAGGTTAGTCGATCACTCACAACCGGTCGGAAACAACCGGCCGAACAGATCCGTCGCGTAGCGCCAGCCCCGGCAATCGCCGGAGCCGCGGGAGCAAGCCGCCCGCAAACAGACCTGCGGCGCATAAGGTGCACCCCGGACCGTGAAGCTTGCGTGAAGACGCGGGGAGCGCCGGCCGGGGTCCGCTGGATACCTCATCAAACAGCCATCGCTAACCATTTGTAAACAATCAAGATTCTTAATACACCGGGGACCGAAGCCGCTAGACAAAGATCGCGCCTTCCCTTAGATTGAATCGCCCGATCAGGCACGGCAACCCGGCCGGCCATGGTGCGGCGGCATAACGATCCGCTACAGGAGATTTCCCATGTTTCGCTTCAAACATCTGGTGGTTGCCGCAGCAACCGCAAGTCTGTTCATGGCACCGGCACAGGCCCAGGAACTCGCCGGCACGCTGAAAAAGATCAAGGACACCGGCACGATTACCATCGGCCACCGCGAGGCTTCGATCCCTTTCTCTTACCTCGATGACAAACAGCAGCCCGTCGGCTACGCCATGGACCTGTGCATGAAGGTTGTCGATGCCGTCAAAGCCGAACTGAAGATGCCCGGCATCAAGGTCGCGCTGCAGCCGGTCACCTCGGCCAATCGCATTCCCCTGCTGCAGAACGGCACCATCGACATCGAGTGCGGTTCGACCACCAACTCGGTCGAACGCCAGAAGCAGGTGGCCTTCGGTCCGACCTACTTCGTCATCAACGTGTCGGCAGTCGTCAAAAAATCATCCGGCATCAAATCCCTGGCCGAACTGAACGGCAAGGCGATCTCCACGACCTCGGGCACGACCGCCGTACCGCTGCTGAAAAAATACGAAAAAACAGCCAATATCGACGTCAAGGAAATCTACGGCAAGGACCACGCCGAATCGATGCAGCTGCTGGCCACCGATCGCGTCTCGGCCTTTGTCATGGATGACATCCTGCTCGCCGGTCAGGTGGCCAACCAGCCGCGTCCCGGCGATTACGTGATTTTCCCCGAATCGCTGCGCACCGAGCCTTACAGCATGATGCTGCGGCGTGACGATCCGCAGTTCAAGGCGCTGGTCGACCGCGCCGTCGGCGCCGTCTACAAATCCGGCGAAATCGAAAAAATATTCAACAAATGGTTTGCCAGCCCGATTCCGCCGCGAAGCGTGAATCTCAATTTCCAGATCACCCCCGCCATCCGGGAAGCGTTCAAGAACCCCAACGACCGCGGCGTGCAATAAGCGCCATGGACAATCAGCCGGCAACCCGGGCTTTTCGGGCGCGCCGGCTTTTTTTCGGGAAATGCTGACGAGTGAACTACCACTGGAACTGGGGCATTTTTTTCCAGGAGACGCCGGAAGGCGGCACCTTCTACTGGGAAATCCTGCTATCGGGCCTGGGCTGGACGCTTGCCGTCTCGGCGGTCGCCTGGCTGATTGCGATGATCGCCGGATCGATCATCGGCACCGCACGCACCACGCAAAGCCGCTGGCTGACTGCCATCGGTCATTGCTGGGTCGAACTGTTCCGCAACATCCCGCTGCTGGTACAGATGTTCCTTTGGTATTTCGTGATTCCCGAGTTCGTGCCGCCGCTGAAACGCTGGATGGTATCGACAGAACCGGTTTACGCCCAATTCATTTCGGCCGTACTCTGCCTCGGACTGTTCACCTCCGCGCGTATTGCTGAACAGGTGCGCGCCGGCATCCAGTCGCTGCCGCGCGGGCAACGCCTCGCCAGCATGGCACTGGGTCTGTCGCCATTGCAGACCTACCGCCACGTGCTTCTGCCCGAGGCCTTCCGCATCATCATCCCGCCGCTGACCAGCGAAACCATGAATCTGATAAAGAATTCATCCATCGCACTGACCATCGGTCTGGCCGAGCTGACTTTCCGTGCACGCGAACTCGGCGAATACACCTTCAGCTTTTTTGAGGCGTTCACGGCAGCCACTCTGGTCTACATCATCATCTCGATGTCGGCCAACCGCGTGATGGCGCGCGTGGAACGGCGGGTGGCCGTACCCGGGCTGATCGCGGCGGGCGGGAAATAAGCCCATGAATTTCGACCTCTCGATCATCACCAACGCGCTGCCCTATCTGTGGAAGGGGTTTCTCTACACGGTTGAACTGACGGCGATCGCCGCGGTCGGCGGCCTGTTGTTCGGCACACTGCTGGCGCTGGCTCGGCTGTCGTCGATCAAGCCGCTGCAGATGGCCGCCTCGGCTTACGTCAACCTGATGCGTTCGATACCGCTGGTGCTGGTGATTTTCTGGTTCTTTTTCCTGGTGCCGCTGATCCTGCAGTCGGTCACCGGTGCCGAACGGCCGCCGCAGGTGGGCGCCGAACGCACCGCCATCATCACCTTCATCCTGTTCGAGGCGGCTTATTTCTGTGAAATCATGCGCGCCGGCATCCAGTCGATCCCGCGCGGCCAGGTGTGGTCGGCGTACGCGCTGGGTCTGAATTACAACCAGACCATGCGGCTGGTGATTCTGCCGCAGGCCTTCCGCAACATGATTCCGGTGCTGCTGACCCAGACCATCATCCTGTTCCAGGACACGTCGCTGGTTTATGTCATTTCAGCGACCGATTTTGTCGGCGCCGCAGCCAAGGTGGCGCAGCGTGACTCCAAACTGGTGGAGATGTATCTGTTCGTCGCCATCGTTTACTTTGTGCTCTGCTACACACTGTCTTTTGCCGTCAAACACCT
>JBIIZE010000274.1:0-3699 GCA_044346435.1 Burkholderiales bacterium | reverse complement strand
CCCTTATGCCTCCAGCAGAACCCCAAGGTGCTTTAACCGGCATCCGTGTCCTCGACCTGACGCGCATCCTCGCCGGTCCGTTGTGCACAATGATGCTCGGCGACATGGGCGCCGACGTGATCAAGGTCGAACCGCCCGGCACGGGCGACGACACGCGCAGCTGGGGGCCGCCGTTTGCGGCCGGTGAATCGGCGTATTACCTTGGCGCTAATCGCAACAAGCGGTCGATCACGCTGAACATGGCGATGAAGTCGGGTCAGGAAGTGCTGGCCGGGCTGATCAGGAAATCCGACGTGCTGGTCGAGAACTTCAAGGTCGGCACGCTGGAGAAGTGGGGCTTCGACAACGAATGGCTCAAGGCGAATGCGCCGCGCGTCGTGCGTTGTTCGATCACCGGCTACGGTTCGGTCGGGCCCAAGGCCGGACTGCCCGGTTACGATTTCATCCTGCAGGCCGAATCGGGCCTGATGAGCATCACCGGCGAGCCCGACGGCACGCCGATGAAATACGGCGTGGCCATTGTTGATATCTGCACCGGCATGCTCGCCTGCAACTCCGTACTGGCGGCGCTCAATGCGCGCCACAGCACCGGTCGCGGTCAGCATGTCGAGGTGTCGCTGTTTGATTCCGGTCTGGCGATGCTCGCCAATGTCGCGGCCAATCATCTGGTCTCCGGCAAAGACGCCGGTCGTTTCGGCAACGGTCATCCGAACATCGTTCCCTATACCGCGTATCCGACGCGCGACGACATGATCGCCGTTGCCGTGGGCAATGACGGCCAGTTCGCGAAGTTTTCCGCGGTGCTCGGTCATGCCGAATGGGCTGCCGATCCGCGCTTTATCAAAAATCCGGATCGTATCGGCAACCGTGATGCGCTGGATGCGCTGATCAAAACCGAATTGAAACGCCAGGGCGCGGAAACCTGGATCGAGCAACTGATGGCGGCGGGCATTCCCTGCGGACGTATCAACAACGTCGCGCAGGCGCTGGCGGCGCCGCACGCGATTGCGCGTGACATGGTGACGACGGTGGAGCATCCGACTGCCGGCCCTGTCAAAATGCTCGGTATCCCGTTCCGCTTCAGCGATACGCCGGCCAGCATCCGCCGTGCGCCGCCGCTGCTGGGTCAGCACACCGAAGCGGTGTTGCGCGAAGAGTTGGGATTCAGTGATACCCGCATCGCTGAATTGCGCGCAGAAAAAGTTATTTAAAACAAACACTTATTCATGATCACCGGACTCAGTCATGTTTCCATTGTGGTGCCCGATCTGGCGGCCGCACTGGAGAAAATGCGCGCGACGTACGGACTGACGGCCGGCGAGATCAAGGTCAATGACGAGCAGGGCGTGCGCATGACCTATATCGATCTCGGCAACGCCAAGATTGAACTGATGGAGCCCTCGCGTGCGGATTCTCCGATTGCGAAGTTTCTCGAACGCAATCCGAAGGGCGGCATCCATCATTTCTGCCTCGGCGTCGACAGCGTCGAGCAGACTACGACCGCATTGACTGCTGCCGGCGTGCAGGTGCTCGGCGCGGGCAAGGTGCAACTCAATGTCCATGGCGAACGTATCGCCTTTTTGCACCCCAAGGATTTTCTCGGGGCATTGATCGAACTGGAGGAACACGGTGGCTGAGCAGAAACAGAAACAGCGCATTTTCGGCGACAAGCTGCGCGCCTTCATCGCGGCTTCGTTCGAAACAGTAGGTGTTCCGCGTGAAGATGCCAAAGCCATCGCACAGCTGATGGCGCAGGCCGATATCAACGGCTCCGAAGGTCACGGCGTGTTTCGACTGCCGCAGTACATCCGCCGCATCAAGGGCGGCGCAGTCAATGTGAAACCCAATATCCGTGTTGAACGCGAGATGGCCGGCATGGCGCTGGTGCACGGCGATAACGGCATGGGCCATCTGGTGATGAAATTCGCCACTGAAAAAGCTATTGAAAAAGCGAAGACCGCGGGCGTGGCCTGGGTCGGTGCGCGCTGGAGCAATCATGCCGGTCCGGCGTCGTTGTACGCGAGCATGCCGCTGGCGCACAACATGATCGGTCTGTACATGGCCGTGGGCAGCGCCAACCATCTGCCGCCCTGGGGTGGTCTCGACATGCTGCTGTCGACGAACCCGATTGCGGTGGCGGTGCCCGCGGGTGAAGAGCCTGCGATCATTCTCGACATGGCAACTACCGTTGCGGCGTACGGCAAGGTCAAGACCAAGGCGCAGCGCGGCGAAATGATGCCCGAAGGCTGGATGATGGATCGTCAGGGCAATCCGCTGACCGACCCGAAACGCGCCAACGAAGGTTTCCTGCTGCCGATCGGCGGCTACAAGGGATACGGACTCGCACTGGTCATGGGCCTGCTCGCCGGCAATCTCAATGGCGCGGCAATGGGCAAGGATGTTGTCGATTTCAACAACGATGACACTACCGAAACCAACACCGGTCACACGATTGTTGCGATCAATGTTGAAGCATTCCAGGACCTGAAGGAATTCAAGCAGGGCATGGATACGCTGATCCGTGACATCCGCAATTCACAGCGATTGCCCAATGTTGACCGCATTCGCCTGCCCGGCGAAGGCACGCATACCGCACGCAGCGAAAACGAGAAGAACGGCATCCCGATGCCGGAAGCCCTGCTTGCTGCGCTGGACCAGCTGGCTGCAGATCTGAAGATCGCCAAACTGGCGCGTTAAGCGCCGTTTGTTGCCGTACGGCGACACTTGCACGGTCCAGCCGGCGCCATCGGGCTGAATTGTGATATTCCGCACTTTCCGGCGAAGTCTTTTTTCCGGCTTGTGGAACAATTCATGGTTTGTGCCGGCCTAACCCGCGTATCGTTTAAAAGCGGGGGGCACAAGATGAAAAACATGAAAAATCTGTTCACAGCGCTGCTGATGGCCATGGCCACACTGTTTGTGCCGCATGCGCATGCCCAAACTGCGACCCAGACTGCGCCGGATGTGCTGGTGCGTACGACGGTTGAAGATGTGCTCGGCGTGCTCAAGCAGAGCAAGGATCGTCGCACGCTACAGGACATCGTCGAGAAAAAAGTGCTGCCGCATTTCGACTTTCGCTCAATGACGCAGCTGGCGATGGGGAAAGCCTGGCGCGATGCAACGCCAGCACAGCAGAAGGCTTTGGAAAATGCTTTTCGAACGCTGCTGGTGCGCACCTACACCACGGCACTGGCCGAAACGGTTGGCGTCGAGCGCAAGGTCGAGGTCAAGCCGCTGCAGATGAAGCCGGGCGAGGACTACACGACGGTACGAACCGTGGTCAAGGAAGCCGGTCGTCAACCTCTGGTCATCGATTACCGCATGGCGCTGGTCGACAAGACCTGGAAAGTGACCGACATCGTTGCTGAAAACGCCAGTCTGGTGATCAACTATCGTGGCACGTTTAACAGCGAGATTACGCGTTCCGGCATCGACGGCCTGATCAAGGTGCTGGAAGACAAGAACAAACAGGGCGCCTGACTGCGCCCGAAGTATCACTCGCCGCCGGCGTTGTTCGCGGCGTCGCAATTCAATAATCAAGAATAAACCATGCGCCTGCTGCAGCCGGACTCATTCCCCAAGCTGCTCGTCATCGGATTTGCGATGGTGGCGCTGCCGCTGATCATTGCGCTGATCAATAACGCGATCTCGATCGATCAGTTTGCCAACCGCAGCCAGCACGCCGTGCATCAGGCCGTG
>JBIIZE010000273.1:0-3708 GCA_044346435.1 Burkholderiales bacterium | reverse complement strand
ATTTTGCTGCGAATCTCGCTCAGGGATACGGCCATGGGCGTGCGTTTCCGGGGTTCAGTGTGCCGGGAGATATCTTACCGACAGGACGCCGCCAATTGCAGCGAGTTCCGCAATCAGCGAATCCGGCACTGCGCTGTCGACGTCCACCAGCGTGTAGGCCATATCCCCGCGCGACTTGTTGAGCATGTTATGGATGTTCAGCCCCGCCTTCGCCATGGCCGTCGAGATCTGCCCCACCATGTTCGGCACATTGGCGTTGGCAATCGCAACACGGAAATTTGATTCGCGCGGCATGACCGCATCAGCGAAGTTCACCGCATTGCGGATGGTGCCATGCTCCAGAAAATCGCGGAGCTGGTCGGCGACCATCACCGCACAGTTGTCCTCGGCTTCACGGGTGGACGCTCCGAGATGCGGCAAGGCCACCACCTGCGGATGCCCCGCCAGCTTTTCCGCGGGAAAATCGCAGACATAGGCGCGCAGCTTTTTCGCATTCAGCGCTTCGATCACCGCCGCGTCATCCACAATGCCGTCGCGCGAAAAATTGAGCAGCACCGCGCCTTTGCGCAGCAACTGCATGCGCTCAGCACTGATCAGATTGCGCGTGGCCTTGACCAGTGGCACATGCAAAGTGATGAAATCCGAAGCCTTCAGCACCTCTTCGATCGAATGTGCCTTGCGTACCTGGGCCGGGAGGCTCCATGCGGCATCAACGGTAATTTCCGGGTCATATCCCAGCACATCCATGCCGAGTTTGATTGCCGCGTCAGCGACCAGGCTGCCGATCTTGCCCAAGCCGATTACGCCCAGCGTGCGCCCCGGCAACTCAATGCCGGCAAAATGCTTTTTGCCGTCTTCGACCTGCTTGTGCAGGGCCTGGTCATCCCCCTTGAGACCATCCACAAAACGCACTGCGGGCACAAGATTGCGTGCGGCAATCAACAGCGCCGCGATCACCAGCTCCTTGACCGCATTGGCATTCGCACCCGGCGCATTGAACACCGGTGCGCCGCGCTGGCTCATCTTGTCCACGGGAATGTTGTTGGTGCCGGCGCCGGCACGGCCGATCGCCTTGACGCTGGCCGGGATGTCCATCTTGTGCATGTCCTGCGAGCGCACAAGGATGCCGTCCGGTGCCGCAACATCGGCGCCCACGCTGTAACGGTCCTTCGGGAAACGCTGCAAGCCAACAGCTGCAATGGCATTCAGTGTGAGAATTTTCAACGGCTCAGCCATGCTTGCGCTCGAATTCCTTCATGAATTTCACCAGCGTCTGCACACCCTCGACCGGCATCGCGTTGTAGATTGACGCACGCATGCCGCCAACCGAACGATGTCCTTTGAGTTGCGTCAGCCCGGCTGCTTCAGTCTCCTGGATAAACGCCTTGTCGAGTTCCGCATTGCGCAGCGTGAACGGAATGTTCATCAGCGAACGGTCGTCTTTCGCTACCGGCGACAGATAGAACTCGGTCTGATCCAGGTAATCGTAAAGCAACGCGGCTTTGGCGCGGTTGGTCTGCTCCATTTTAGTCAGACCGCCCTGCTTTTTCAGCCACTGGAACACCAGCCCCGCCACATAGATGCCGTAGGTGGCCGGCGTATTCGACATGGAGTCGTTTTCCGCCTGCACCTTGTAATCAAACACCGTCGGCGTGATCGGCAGCGCCTGACCCAGCAGGTCATCCCGCACGATGACGATGGTGACGCCGGCCGGACCGATGTTTTTCTGCGCGCCGGCGTAGATCAGGCCGTAACGCGACACATCCATCGGACGGGACAGGATGTGCGAGGACATGTCAGCGACCAGCGGCACGTCACCGGTATCCGGCACCCAGTGGAACTCGACACCGCCGATGGTTTCGTTGGTCGTGATGTGCACATAAGCCGCATCCGGATCGAGCTTCCATTCGGACTGCTTGGGCGCGCGTGTGAAGTTCTCGGCCTCGGAACTCGCGGCCACATTGACTTTGCAGTATTTCTTGGCGTCGCTGATGGCCTTCTTTGACCACTGCCCGGTGTTGACGTAGTCGGCCTTGGTCTTCCCGCGCAACAGGTTCATAGGGATCACCGCAAACTGCGCGGAGGCTCCACCCTGCAGGAACAGCACCTTGTAATTCTTCGGGATACCCATCAGTTCACGCAGGTCGGCTTCCGCGTTAGCGTGAATCTCGATGAATTCCTTGCCGCGGTGGCTCATCTCCATGACCGACATGCCGCTGCCGTGCCAGTCGAGCATCTCCGCTGCAGCCTGCTGCAACACCGGCTCCGGCAGCACCGCCGGACCCGCGCTGAAATTGAATACCCGTGCCATCAGTGATTACCTTCTGCCTGAGTCTGCAAATGAGTCTGAAAGATGAATCTGAAAAGATCGCAGGAATGCCGCAGCGATTGACGCTGCGGCAAACCGCTTATTCTTCGTCTTCGTCGGTTTCGACGATGGTTTCCATACCGACCAGCTTCTCACCTTCATCAAGGTTGATCAGGCGCACGCCCTGGGTCGAACGACCCTGCTCGCGCACTTCCTTGACGCGGGTGCGGATCAGCACGCCGCCGGTGGTGATCAGCATGATCTCGTCTTCCTTGGTGACCAGTTGGGCACCGACCAGCATGCCGTTGCGGTCGCTGGCCTGGATCGCGATCATGCCCTGCGTGCCGCGGCCATGACGGGTGTATTCCGCCACAGGCGTGCGCTTGCCATAACCGTTTTCGGTCGCAGTGAGCACTGTCTTGTCTTCGTCCTCCGCCGTCAGGAGCGATATAACCCTTTGTTTTCCCTGAAGTTTCATGCCGCGAACACCCGCTGCAGCACGCCCCATTGCGCGCACTTCGGTTTCACTGAAGCGCACCGCCTTGCCGGCGTCGGAAAACAGCATCACGTCCTGCTTGCCGTCGGTAATCGCCACGCCGATCAGGAAATCACCGTCGTCGAGGTTGACCGCGATGATGCCCTTGGCCATCGGACGCGAAAACGCCGACAGCGCGGTCTTTTTGACCGTGCCGGTGGAAGTTGCCATGAACACAAAATGGTTGTCGTCGAATTCCTTGACCGGCAGGATCGCGGTGATTTTTTCGTGCTCCATCAGCGGAACCAGATTCACGATCGGCTTGCCGCGTGACGCGCGGCTGCCCACCGGCACCGCATACACCTTGATCCAGTAAACACGGCCGCGGTTGGAGAAGCAAAGGATGTAGTCGTGGGTGTTGGCGATAAACAGCTTCTCGACGAAATCGTCATCCTTCGTCGTGGTTGCCTGCTTGCCGCGGCCGCCGCGCTTCTGCGCACGGTAATCGGCCACCGGTTGCGACTTCATGTATCCGCCGTGCGACAGCGTAACCACGACGTCTTCCGGCTGAATCAGGTCTTCGGTGCTCAGATCCTGGGTATTGGTGACGATTTCGCTGCGACGCTCATCGGCGTACAGTTTGCGCACGTCGGTCAGTTCCTGCGCAATGATCTTGGTCACCCGTGCCGGCTTGTCGAGGATGTCGAGCAGATCGGTGATCTTGTCCATCATCTCGCGGTATTCGGCAACGATCTTGTCCTGCTCCAGAGCCGTCAGGCGCTGCAGGCGCAGTTCCAGAATCTGCTGGGCCTGCGCATCCGACAGCTTGTAGCCCTTCTTCTGCAGACCGAATTCGGTGGACAGGCCATCGGGACGGTAAGAAGCACCTTCTTCTGCACGCGACAGCAGGTCTTCGACCAGCTTC
>JBIIZE010000272.1:0-3711 GCA_044346435.1 Burkholderiales bacterium | reverse complement strand
GGCCTTTTCGGATGCCATGGTACGGGTCTTGCATCCAGCCTTGTATACCGCCTGAAATGCGGGTGACCAAGAAAGGGATGCCAGATGAACCGTCGTGAACTTCTCAAATCAGCCGGTGCCGTTGCAGCAGGCGCCGCGATGTTGCCGTTTCTGAAAACCAATGCCTGGGCGCAGTCGGCCAGCACCGTCGTGGTACTGATCGGCAATACGATCAACAGCCTCGACATCCACCGGCCGGGCACCAACCGGCCGAGTTACCAGGTGGCGGTCAATGTCTATGACCGGCTGGTGACTTTCGGTACCAAAAAACTTGCCGATGGTTCGTTGTCGTATGACTACGACAAGGTCGAGCCCGAGCTTGCGGAAAGCTGGCAGCTGTCGTCGGACCGCAAGGCCATTCTGTTCAAGCTCAAACCCAATGCCACGTTCTGGGACGGCACGCCGGTGACGGCGGAAGACGTCAAATGGTCGTTTGATCGCGCGCTCGCGCTGGGCGGTTTCCCGAAGGTGCAGATGGGTGCCGGTGGTTTCGTCGAAGCCTCACAGTTTGTCGTTGTGGATTCAAAAACCTTCCGCATCGATCTGAAGCAGCCGTCGAAACTGGCCTTGCCCAATCTGGGCGTGCCGGTGGCGGTGATCATCAATTCCAAAGTGGCGAGAGCCAATGCCACTGCAGCGGATCCGTGGGCGGCAGAGTACCTGCACCGCACGCCTGCCGGCAGCGGTGCCTTCAAAGTCGAACGCTGGGATGCCGGTCAGCAGCTGGTGTATGTACGCAACGACAAATGGGTGGGCGGTCCGCTGCCCGGTGTGCAGCGCGTGATCATCCGTGAAGTGCCGGCGACGGCAACCCGTCGCGCGATGGTCGAACGTGGTGATGCGCATCTGTCCTTCCAGATTCCCAACAAGGACGCGCAGGAACTGGCAGCGGCGAAAAAGGTCAAGGTCACCGGTTCGCCGATCGACAACTGCCTGTATGTCGCCTGCCTCAACTACAACTTCGAGCCGTTCAAGGATCAGAAGGTGCGCCAGGCGGTGGCTTACGCGATTCCGTACGAGCAAATCTTCAAACAGGCCGCCTACGGCCGCGGCGTGCCGATGTGGGGCGGCAAGTCGCCGAAACCCGCTACTGCCGCGTGGCCGCAGAAATTCCCCTATGACACCGACCTGAAAAAAGCCAAGGCACTGCTTGCGCAGACCAAATACAAGGACGGCTTCGAAGTGCCGCTGTCCTATGACCTGGGTGAAGCCGACTGGGGCGAACCTGCCGCACTGCTGATCCAGGAAAGTCTGGGCAAAATCGGCATCAAGGTCACGCTCGACAAGGTGCCGGGTGCCAACTGGCGTACGGTCGCGCTGGTCGAGAAAAAACTGCCCTTCCTGCTGGAAAACTTCGGCGGCTGGCTGAATACCGCGGACTATTACTTCTACTGGGCCTACATCAAGGGCAATCTGTTCAACGCGTCGAACTATGATGATCCGGCGGTCAAGAAGCTGGTCGACGAAACCCTGCATATGGACAAGTCGGACAAGACCTACGACGCCAAGATCAAGCAGCTGATCCAGAAAGCCTTCGATGATGTGCCGCGTATCCCGCTGTGGCAGCCGACGCTGGAATCGGCGATGTCGCCCAAACTCGAAGGTTACGAGTTCTGGTTCCATCGCCAGGTCGATGCACGTTCACTGAAGATCTGAGCGGGCAGGTAATGGGTCAACTGGCAATCATTTTTGCGCGCGTGCTGCAGGCGGTCCCGACGCTGATCGGGATCGTCATTGTCACTTTCCTGCTGACACGCGCGCTGCCGGGAGACCCCGCGGCGTATTTTGCCGGCGCCTCGGCAACGCCGGAGTCAATTGCCGAGATTCGCGCCAAGCTCGGCCTCGATCAGCCGCTGCCGGTCCAGTTTCTGAAATATGTGCAGGACCTGAGCACCGGCAACCTCGGTCAGTCGGTGTCCACCGGCCAGCCGGTGGCGACCGAACTGATGCGCCGTCTGCCGGCGTCGCTGGAACTGACACTGACGGCTTTGCTGCTGTCGGTGGCAGTGGCGATTCCGCTGGGCGTGCTCGCCGCCGTGCGCCAGGATACCTGGATCGATCAGCTCTGCCGTTTTGTGGTCACGGCCGGCGTCAGCCTGCCGACCTTTTTCACCGGGCTGCTGCTGGTCTATGTGTTTTATTTTCTGCTGGGTGTGGCGCCCGCGCCATTGGGCCGCCTTGATCTCATGCACATCACCCCGCCGCAGGTCACCGGTTTTCTGGTTTTCGACAGCCTGATCGCACGCGAGTGGGGCACTGCATGGTCGGCCATCAAGCAACTGCTGCTGCCGTCGATCACGCTGGCGCTGTTTACGCTGGCGCCGATCGCGCGCATGACCCGCGCCTCGATGCTGCAGGCGCTGTCTTCCGAATATCTGCGCACCGCACGCGCGGCGGGCCTGTCGCGCGGGCGTGTGCTGATGGTCTATGCCTTCCGCAATGCCTTGCTGCCGGTGGTGACCACGCTGGGCATGGTGTTCTCGTTCACCCTGGGCGCCAACGTGCTGGTGGAAAAAGTCTTCGCCTGGCCCGGCATCGGTTCCTTTGCTATCGAAGCACTGGTGGTCTCCGACTACGCCGCGGTGCAGGGCTTTGTGCTGTCGATGGCGGTGCTGTTTGTGCTGCTCAATCTGGTTATCGATACGTTGTATACGCTGATCGACCCGCGCGTGCAGGTCGACGGCTGAGGAATGAAACCCCATGAATGATGCCGTTATGACCTCGCCGATACCTGCCGCTGCGCCGCGCACGTCGGCGTGGAGCCGGGGTTTCGCCCATTTCCGTTATGTGATGACGTCCAATCCCGTCACCTTCCTCGCTTTCGTGATGCTGGCCGCGATGATCGCGGTTGCAGTGTTCGGCCCCTCGCTGGTGCCGCACGACCCGCTCGCCACCGCCGCCGACAAGGCACTCAAGCCGCCAACCTGGCAACACTGGTTTGGCACAGACCAGCTGGGCCGCGACGTGTTTTCCCGCGTCGTTGTCGCCACACGGCTTGATCTGCTGATCTCGGTATCTGCGGTGGCGCTCTCGTTTGTGTGCGGGGCATTGATGGGCGCCTGCGCAGGCTACTGGGGCGGCTGGTTCGACAAGCTGTCCGGCCGGATGCTCGATACGATCATGGCTTTCCCGCTGTTTGTGCTGGCAATGGGCATCGTCGCTGCCGCCGGCAACACCATCCAGAACATCGTGATTGCCACCGCCATCATCAACCTGCCGTTTTATGCGCGGGTGGCGCGTGCCGAGGTGTCGATTCGCCGCAATGCCGGTTATGTGCAGGCGGCGCGGCTGTCGGGCAATTCCGAACTGCGTATTCTCATCGCGAAAATTCTGCCGAACACGCTGCCGCCGATGATGGTGCAGCTGTCGCTGAACATGGGCTGGGCCATTCTCAATGCCGCAGGCCTGTCCTTCATCGGCCTCGGCGTGCGGCCGCCGACGGCGGAGTGGGGCATCATGGTTGCCGAAGGTGCCAACTATATTGTCTCCGGCGAATGGTGGCTCGCGCTGTTCCCGGGCGCGGCGCTGATGCTCGCGGTGTTCACCTTCAACCTGCTCGGCGACGGTCTGCGCGACCTCGTGGATCCGCAGAGGCGCACATGAGTACCCATCTGCACAATCCGCCGCTGCTTGCCGTGCGCGACCTCTGTGTCGAGTTCGCCACGCGCAAAG
>JBIIZE010000271.1:0-3719 GCA_044346435.1 Burkholderiales bacterium | reverse complement strand
GACCAACTGTGCGCGATGTCCCGCCAGATCGCGGTCAGTCACCGGACTGTCCACGCGCGCCAGATCTTCGGCCATCGATTGCGCCAGTTCACCGCGATAAAAATCCGCGGTGCCGGCCCGCGCGATCCGTTCCAGCGTATCGGCGAGCCTGCGCTGGTAAAAACGGCTGCCGGACCCGGGCGCAGCACCATCGACAAGGAATGTTTCGGCGAATCCGGGCTGATTCTGCAGTTCATCCCGTTTGGCCGCAGTCAGCAAGGACTGGCTCACCGTGACCGGAATACCATGCCGCGCGTAATAAATGGCGTCTTCCAGCAAACGGGTCAGCGGCAACCGTCCACCAAGCGCCTTGCGCGACAGTTCATGTGCAGCGCCCCAGCCGGAAATCGTGCCGGCTACAGTGTTCGCCGCCACACCACCGCGGTGCGGAATGCTGCCGCGGTGACCACGGGCGGCATACCAGTCCCGGGATGCCAGTCCCGCAGCGGCACCACAGGCATCAATGGCGCCCGGCGATTCTCCCGGCACATGCATCAGCCAGAAGCTGTCGCCGCCGATCGAATTCATGTGCGGGTAAACAACGGCTATCGTCGCCGCTGCGGCAATCATCGCCTCGATGGCATTACCACCTTCGCGCAGCACTGCCAGCGCCGATTGCGAAGCCAGCGCATGGGGCGCCACGGCCATGCCGCGGGTGCCACGCAGCGTATTGATCATCAAAATTCTCCCGACCTTAAATGTTGTCGATAGTCTGCAAAAAACTATGCAAGGTACATGCCAGAAGTCTAACCCAGACCCTCACCGCAGCCATGAACCTTGATAGACTCCCATCGGCAACAATACCTCTTCGAAATGCCGGAAATACCGCAATGAACGCCTTGATCCGCATCTCCGCACAGATCGACGCCCTGAACGAAAAAATCGGCCACATTGCCTGCTGGCTGGTACTCATCGCCTGCTTGATCAGTGCCGGTAACGCCATGTTGCGCTATGGATTCAACATCAGCTCCAACGCCTGGCTTGAAATTCAGTGGTATCTGTTCGGCGGCATCGTCATGCTCGGCGCCGCCAGCACGCTCAAAACCAACCAGCATGTGCGGGTCGATGTCCTGTACAGCCATTACAGCGAACGCACACGCCTGTGGATAGATCTTCTCGGCAGCCTGCTGTTTCTGCTGCCGATGGCGGTGATGATCGGCTGGCTATCCTGGCCGATGTTCATCAACGCCTACACCATCGGCGAAACCTCCGGCAATGCCGGCGGACTGCTGCGCTGGCCGGTCAAACTGCTGGTGCCTCTGGGTTTCCTGCTGCTGATCCTGCAGGGCATTTCTGAAATCATCAAACGCACTGCGGCACTTGCCGGGCACGCCAATATTGACGCCCGTTACGAAAGGCCGCTGCAGTGATTGACCGCGAGTTGATGGCCCCGCTGATGTTCGGCGGCCTGATCGCCTTCATGCTGATCGGTTATCCGGTGGCGTTCTCCCTGGGTGCCGTCGGCCTGGTATTCGGCATCGTTGGTGTTGAACTGGGTTTTTTCCAGTGGGAACTGATGCAGGCGTTGCCGGAGCGGGTGTTCGGCATCATGGCCAATGACCTGCTGCTGTCAATTCCATTCTTCACCTTCATGGGCGCAGTGCTGGAACGCTGCGGCCTGGCTGAAGACCTGCTTGAAGGCACCGGCCAGTTATTCGGCTCGGTGAGAGGCGGCCTGGCCTACGCAGTGATTTTTGTCGGCGCGCTGCTCGGTGCGATTACCGGCACGGTCGCGGCCTCGGTGATTGCCATGGGCCTGATCTCGCTGCCGGTGATGATCCGCTACGGCTACAACATGCGCATGGCGACCGGCGTGATTGCCGCATCCGGAACCATCACCCAGCTGATCCCGCCCTCCCTCGTGCTGATCGTGCTGGCGGACCAGCTCGGCCGCTCGGTGGGCGACATGTATGCCGGCGCCATCGGCCCCTCCATCATGCAGGTGCTGCTGTTCTGCCTGTTCGTGTTTGTGGTCTCGAGATTACGTCCCGATGCGATGCCACCGCTGCCTGCATCCGCACGTACCCTGCAAGGCTGGCCGCTGGTACGCCGCGTCCTGCGCGGCATGGTGCCATCGCTGGTGCTGATGTTTCTGGTGCTCGGCACCATCCTGATGGGCGTCGCCACGCCGACCGAAGGCGGCGCGATGGGTGCGGTCGGCGCCATCGGCCTCGCAGCGCTGCACCGCCGGCTGACCTGGGACCTGCTGTGGCAAGGCATGAACTCGACAATGCGCATCACTGCGATGGTGATCTTCATCCTGATCGGCTCCACCGTTTTCGGCCTGGTGTTCCGCGGCATGGATGGCGACTTGTGGATTGAACAGCACCTGATGTCCCTGCCCGGCGGCGTCACCGGCTTTCTGATTGCGGTCAACCTTTTCATTTTTGTGCTCGCCTTTTTTCTCGACTTTTTCGAGATCGCTTTCATCGTGATCCCCTTGCTGGCACCGGTCGCCGCCAAACTGGGCATCGACCTGATCTGGTTCGGCGTGCTGCTCGGCGCCAATATGCAAACCTCGTTCATGCATCCGCCCTTCGGCTTCGCGCTGTTCTACCTGCGAGGGGTTGCACCCAAAGAAGTCAAAAGTTCCGACATCTACTGGGGTGCCGTGCCCTGGGTGTTCATGCAATTGCTGCTGGTGGCCATCCTGATTTTCTGGCCGGGACTGGTCACCGGTTTCGTCGATAAACCGGTCGCCATCGATCCGGCAAAAATCGAAATCCAGCTGCGTCCTGAAGATACGACGAAGTCCGTTGCCGAACCTCCCGCCGAAGCCGCCGGCAGCGGCGATGAGGGTGCTGCTGCCATCGAACGCATGCTCAAAGAACAGAAATAAAAAAAGCCCCGCAATCGCGGGGCTTTTTTTCGTCAAACGGTGACTACCAGCCGATGACCTTGGGCAACCAAAGCGCCAGTTGCGGAAACAGGAACACCAGCAGCACCGCCAGCATCTGCATCGCCACAAACGGGATGACACCCATGTACATATGCCGGGTGGTGACCTCGGGCGGCGCCACGCCACGCAGGAAAAACAGCGCCCAGCCGAATGGCGGCGTCAGGAACGACGTCTGCAGGGTCACACAGATCAACATGCCCAGCCAAACCAGATCAACGTTCTGCGCTGCAAACACCGGCAGAAACAGCGGCACCGCGATGTAACTGATCTCGATCCATTCGATAAAAAAGCCGAGGAAAAAGATCAGCATGATCAGGAACCAAATGTCGGCATTGACCCCGCCCGGCAGGAATTCAAACAGGTCGTTGATCAGATCCTCGCCATGCAAGCCGCGGAACGCCAACGCAAACACCTGGGCGCAGATCAGGATGAACATCATCATCGCGGTGATTTTGGTGGTCGTCTGGCAGGTCTCGCGCAGCACCTGGAATGAAAACCGGCCGGCAAACGCTGTCACCAGGATCGAACCCAGCGCGCCCATTGAGGCCGCCTCGGTCGGAGCCGCAATGCCACCGATGATTGAACCCAACACCGACAACACCAGCAGCACCGGCGGGATCACCACCTTGACGAAGCGCACCCACAACTGGCGGCGTGACACCGCATCGCGCTCTTCAATGGGAATCGGCGGCACCAGCTCCGGCTTCACCATGCCGATGATGACGATGTAAACGCAATAGATCGCCGCCAGCAGCATGCCTGGTATCACCGCTGCGGCGAA
>JBIIZE010000268.1:0-3749 GCA_044346435.1 Burkholderiales bacterium | reverse complement strand
GCTCGGTGAACTCCTGATCGTGCAACTGATCATAGCGATAGCCCTGCCGTTTGCCGCCATCGCGATCATCCGCATGTTCCGGCTGCGCAGTGCCTGAAGGGCGTACACTAAAGCATCATGGACCTGCAGGAACCGACTTTTACCGACACCACGGACCTGATTCTCAGGGCGGTGGCCTTTGCCGCGCACAAACACCGCGACCAGCGGCGCAAGGACAAGGAAGCGTCGCCATACATCAACCATCCGATCGAACTGGCGCATGTGCTGTGGGACGAAGGCGCCGTGCGCGACCCGCTGGTGATTGCCGCGGCGCTGCTGCATGACACGCTGGAAGATACCGAAACCTCCTGGCAGGAACTGCGCGGTGAATTCGGTGAAGAAATCGCCGACATCGTGCTCGAAGTCACCGATACGCAATGGATCAAGAAGGAAGTGCGCAAGCGCCTGCAGGTGGCCAAGGCCCGACACTCGAGCGAGCGTGCGCGCCTGGTCAAACTGGCCGACAAGATCTGCAATGTGCGCGACCTCGGCACCCGGGCGCCCGCCAACTGGTCACTGGATCGCAAGCGCCAGTACTACGACTGGGCCAAAGAGGTCGTTGACCGGTTGCGCGGCACGCACCTTGAACTGGAACGCCGCTTTGATGAAGTCTACGCCCTCAAACCCTGAAAAATGGTTACTGTTTACTGGTAATTGGTGATTGGTAACTGGTTAATGGCAAAATCCCCGATCACCCCCAATCACCAATAACCAATCACCAATCACCAATCACCAATTACCAATTACCAATTATCAAATGAAAATCACCCACGCCAGCACTACCCTCGTCGCCCTGCCCCAGACTGAACCGCTGGCCGATGGACCAACCACCCCGGGTTCGAAAAACTTCGTCGCACTGAAACTCGGCACCGACCAGGGTGTTGAAGGCATCGGCTTCACCTTTTTCGGCGGCTCGCTCGACAAGGCACTGCTGTCGGCCGTCCAGACTTTCGCCGAACTGGCCATCGGCGAAGACCCGATGCGCATCGAGCACATTGTCGGCAAGATCCGCGCATCCACCCCGGCCGGTCCGGCCGGTATCGCGACGCTGGCGCTGTCGGCCGTCGACATCGCGCTGTGGGACATCAAGGGCAAGGTACACAACCAGCCGGTCGGCAAACTCGCCGGCGGCCACCGTAACCGCATCGACACCTATGCCAGCGGCGCGCTGATGCGGCATTTTCCGCTGGCGCATCTTGAAAAGGCCGCCGTGCTGCTGAAGGAGCGCGGCTTCAAACAGATGAAAACCCAGCTTGCGCTTCCCGGCGACACCAATCAGGTCAAGGAAGTCGAACACATCCGCACCATCCGCGAAGCCGTCGGTTACGAGATCGACCTGATGTGCGACATCAACCAGCGCTGGGATGTGCGCCAGGCCATCTCCATCGGCAAACAGGTTGATCCGTACCGCCTGTTCTGGCTGGAAGACGTCACCGCACCCGATGACTACGACGGCCTCGCCCGCGTTGCCAATGCGCTCGATACCCCTATCGCCTGCGGCGAGTACCTCTACGGCATCGCGCCGTTCCGGCAGATGCTGGAAGCGCGTTCGGTCGACATCGTGATGATCGATGTGCTGCGCGCCGGCGGCATCACGCAATGGCTCAAGATTGCCGGCATGGCGGAAGCCTTCAATATCCCGGTAGTCAGCCACCTCGCCCCGGAAATCCATGTGCACCTGGTATCCGCAGTGCCCAACGGACTGACCGTGGAATACATGCCCTGGTCCTTCGGCCTGTTCCGTGAAGTGCCGCAACCCAAGGACGGCCAGCTCACGGTTCCGCAGAAGCCGGGGCTGGGTCTTGAGTTCGACCCCAAGGTCGTCAAGTTCGGCTGATCGCCGACGGCCTCCAAATAAAAAGGGGCGGATGATTCCGCCCCTTTTTATTTCCGCCTGAGGCAGAAATCAGAACTTCGCGCCGCTGCGTTTCACCACGTCGGCCCACTTCTTCATATCATCAAGCATGAACTGGCGGAACACCTCGGGCGAATTGGTCACCGGCTCGGAGCCGTTGGCATCGGCGATCTTGGCAAACTCCGCCGACTTCACGTAAGTCGCGATGTCGCCGTGGATCTTGGTCAGGATCGGCTTGGGCAGTTTGGCCGGTGCCGCCACGCCATACCAGCCGACAACCTCGAACCCCGGCAGCACTTCATTCATCGCCGGAATATCCGGTGCTGCGGCCAGACGTTTGGCATTGCTCACCGCGATGCCGCGCAACTTGCCGGATCGCACATGGGTGAAGGCGCCGGCCAAACCCATGAAGTTGTAATGGTACTCACCGCTGATCAGACCAACCGCCGCCGGGCCCGTTCCCTTGTAAGGGATGTGCTGGCTTTTGATACCGGCCATCAGATTGTAGAGTTCGCCGGCGAGGTGACCACCACTGCCGATGCCGGCGGAACCGAAGTTGATCGGCTCCTTGGTGGATTTGGTCCACTGCACAAAATCCTTGGCGGTTTTTGCCGGATGCGAGGGATTGACCACCAGCAGCAGACCCGCGGCCGTCATCTGGCTGATCGGCGTGAAGTCATTGACCGGGTGATACGGCAGTTTGGGAATGATTGCCGCATTCACTGTGTGCTGATGATACGGAATGAACAGCGTGTAACCGTCAGGCAGCGAATCCTTGGTGATCTCGGCGCCGTTGACGCCCGATGCACTGCCCCGATTATCAACAATGACCTGCTGATTCCAGACCTTGTTCAGGTTGGATGCCAGCAAACGGGCCAGAAAATCCGTGGTGCCACCCGGTGCTGCCGGCGTGATGATGCGCACCGGACGGCTGGGGTAATTGTCTGCTGCGTTGACAAAAGCTGCGGGCAGAGCCAGACCCACCGCGGCGAGCGCAACGGTTACGCTCCGGGTCAAACGAGTCATTTTTTGCATGATTTCCTCCTGTTTTTTTGCCGTTAAGCCCCCGAAGAATACCGCACTGTGGACATCAGTGCATCGCTTAGGCATCATTCACCCTGAAACACCGCCGCGAACCTAGGTCGCGGACGACAAAAACAGCATGAGGTGGAGGCCGCGAATCCGTATTGCCCCCTTGTTGCAAGGCACCAGGGGTGATGTCCGTCCTCCGCATCCCCGCATTCCATCCATTAAAAAAATAAAAACCATTTCACCCATTACACCCATCACACCATTACCAACCGCTGGAGTTTCATCATGAAAAAAACCGTATTCGCAACCGCTGCACTGTGCATGCTTGGCGCCACCGCCGCTTTTGCCCAGGCCCAGAACTACCCGAACAAAACCGTGCGCATCATTGTGCCGTTCGCACCGGGCGGCGGCTCCGACTTTATCGCCCGCGCAGTGTCGCCTTCCCTGTCCAAGTCCATGGGCCAGCAGTTCGTTGTCGACAACCGTCCGGGTGCCGGCAGCACGCTGGGCAGCGAAATCGCGCTGAAATCCCCCGCTGACGGTTACACCCTGCTGCTGATCTCCGGCAGCTACACCACGTCGCCCAGCCTTTACAAGAATCTGAAATACGACACGCTGAACGACATGGCATCCGTGGTGCAGACCGAGAACGGCCCCTACGTCATTTCTGTCCACCCGTCGCTGCCGGTTAAAACCGTCAAGGATCTGGTGGCCATTGCCAAATCCAAACCCGGCCAATTGAACTACGCCAGCACCGGCAACGGCGGCATCACGCATCTGTCGTCGGAACTGTTTGCACTGCGCACCGGCATCAAGATCACCC
>JBIIZE010000266.1:0-3760 GCA_044346435.1 Burkholderiales bacterium | reverse complement strand
AAGTGAAAACACAGTTCCGCCCGGAATTCATCAACCGCATCGACGAGATCGTGGTCTTCCATGCGCTCGATGAGAAAAACATCAAGTCGATCGCGCGAATCCAGTTGGGCTACCTCGAGAAGCGGTTGGCGCAGATGCAAATGAAGCTGGAAGTCAGCGATGCGGCGTTGGCTGAAATCGCTGCCGCCGGCTTTGATCCGATTTACGGCGCCCGCCCGCTGAAGCGGGCGATCCAGTCGCAACTGGAAAATCCGCTGGCGAAGCAGATTCTGGAAGGGCGCTTCGGTCCGAAGGATGTCATCCGCGTTGATGCCAAAAAAGGTGTGATGACCTTTGAAAAGCAGCAGGTTGCTGCAGCGGCAGCTTGAGCGGTTTCGCAGCCCTTTGCTTTAACCGCTTGTTTTTGGCCGATGGCATAAAGCATGCCACGCGTTGGCAAAAAAACATTTGCTAACGCGGGGTTGCGGGCGTAAAAATGCTCCCAGAGTTGCGCAGCACTGGAGTGCCGGTACCGATTCTCCAGCGTGCGAAATTCCGGGCGATCGTCCGGATATCGCCTGTGATGTTGCAGGTGCAAACTGCAACTGGCGCAAGTCCTGAGTGGTGTGATGCCATTCACTCAAGGACGCCGCTCTGGCGGCGCCGCGCCGGGCAACCGGTCGCAACCAAGCCCCGCTTCGGCGGGGCTTTCCATTTTGGCGATTCCACTCTGCGTCAATTCGAGAGGGTGCAGTATATCAATTAACTTATTGATTTAATTGATATATTATCGTTAAACTTGCCAATTTGGTAGATTTGGAATTTGCCTGAGCATCGGTGAATATCTCCCTGTTTCAACAAATAAATATGGATGCATAAGTGTCCGCAAACAGGGGATGGCCAGTAACAAAGGCCGGCAATGTGCAAGCCTTGCCAAGTCTTTTGTTCGTCTGCTGTGAATGCAGATCTCTTGGCGTCATTCGCTGAACGATGGCCAAAGATGACGACACGCTGCTCCACTGGCTTTCGATCGAGAATGCCAATGACGGCATCTATGTCGTCGATCTCCAAGGCAAGGTGCTGCATGTCAATCGGGCATTCTGTTCAATGCTGGGTTACTCCCGGGATGAACTCGAGCGCTGCAATGTCCGGGACTGGGATGCGACTTTTGATCCCGTACAGCTTCACAATGACCTGACCGAACTGACGGATCAGCGCAAAGTTGTTCACACGTCCTATCGTTGCAAAGACGGTTCAATGCAGGATGTTGAGGTTGCTGTCGCAGTTTCCTATGTCGGCGGCAACGCAGTGGTGCACTGTGCCTGTCATGATATTTCCGATCATCACCGGACAAAAGCCGAGCTCGCTGAATCCGAGCGCCGGTTTTCTTCGGTGATGCAGCAGTCCAGCGCGGGGGTTTACATCATCCAGGACGGTCAGCTGGTTTATGTGAATCCGAGACTGACCAGCATGTTTGGTTATGCCAATGAGTCCGAGATTACAGGCCATAGGGTCGAGGATCTGGTTGCTCAATCCTGGCGCGATCAAGTGCTGGAGAACATGAATCGGCGGCTTTCGGGTGACTGTCATCGCACTCGCCTGGAGTTCGTTGCATTGCGGCGCGATGGCACCGAGTTTGAGGTCGCTGTCGACGGGGCTGTATCTTCCTATCAGGGTCGCCCGGCACTGGTTGGGTTGATTGAAGATCTGTCTGACAGGCAGAAGGCGGCTGACGTTCTGAAGGCTTATGTATCGAAACTTGAAATGGCGGTGCTTGGCACTGTGCAAGTGGCTTCATCCATGGTCGAGATGCGCGACCCCTATACCGCTGGTCATGAGCGCCGGGTCGGTGAGATTGCCGCAGCTATCGGGCGCAAGATGCACCTGGAAAATCATTGTATCGACGGTTTGCGAATTATCGGTCAGGTACACGACATCGGAAAAATCGGGATTCCGGCTGAAATTCTTTCCAAACCCGGCCGGTTGTCACGAAGCGAGATGGATCTTATCCGCGAGCATTCGCAAAAGGGCTACGAAATCCTGAAATCCGTGGAGTATCCCTGGCCGATCGCTGATGCCGTTCTTCAGCATCATGAACGGATGGATGGATCAGGCTACCCCCAGGGATTGTCCGGTGACCAGATTGGCATCGAAGCCAGGATCATGGCGGTGGCCGATACGATCGAGGCAATGTCAGCTCACCGGCCTTATCGTGCAGGCCTTGGTCTGGATGCGGCACTGAATGAAATTGAACGCGGTAACGGCATGCAATATGACACGGCGACCTCGGAAGCCTGCCTGACGCTATTTCGCGAAGACCGCTACGAACTTCCGGCCTGATCAAAGTTTTAGTGGCTGACCGTATCCGGTGAGTTCAAGATAACCTTTGCCGATGTGTTGCCCGCGGGCTGAAGCCCTGACGGCACCTTCCCAGTAAACCGCGCCCGTTGTCTGCCGGGTATCGTTCTCCTGGTCGTCCATCAGCGGCTCCAGCACAATTTCAAGAGATCCGATATTCACGCGGAATGCCACCGGGTATTGTGTTCCGGTGCGCGGCGATCGCCATTGGCGCAGTGCGGTGAAACGGATGGCGTCGGCTTTGAATGTCCGGGTTCTGCCAGAGCCGTCACGCATCGTAGCCGCAGCCCATAGTGGCTGCAGCGTGTTGTGTCCGCGCATTCGAAAAGCCATCAGTGCGCCACCATCATCCAGGTTGATACCGATCCAGTCCCAGCCTTCTGCAGATTCGGGCATGTAGGCCGAAGACCATTCATGATCGAGCCATGCTTTTCCGGTGACGGCGCGGGTTGCGCCGCTGCTGCGCAAAGAGCCGCTGACTTGCAGGTGCGGAACGCTGTAGTAGTGGCTGGCGGCATCAGCACCTGCACCTTTGCGGCTATAGCCATTGGTTCCTTGCAAAATCAGGGGTTGTGCTTGCGTAAATTGCATGGCCAATCCAAGCTCAGGCGCAGTGATACTGGCCTCATAACTGTTGCCGCTTCGAATCAGTTGCCAGTCATCCAGCCATACGCGCGTATTGTCCTGCGCTGCTCCAGCCAGTGCGAATGTCGCCCGGGCTGCTTTCTGGGTATGGACAAGACGGCGCTGCAAGGGATCGGCTATCGCAGCATGGGCGATGATGACTTGCTCAGGAGTAAATGCGCTGGGATTGCCTGACGAGAGCTGCGGTCTGGCGCGGAAGAACGTGATCTGGAATCCGAGTTCGTGGGCGGCCTGGTCCTGCAGCCAGCCGGTGACATACCACCATTCAATTCGAAATTCGGGATGACTGCCGTGATCGCGGGGAAACTGCATCTTGTATCCGGGACTTGCGGTACCGTATCTGCCCTGTGTTGCCGCCCTGGCAGGCAGTAAGCCGCAACAGCTTCCCAATGCCGCAAGCAGCAGACTTCGCCTTGAGGCGCGGTGCATCACCAGTCCTCACGAACCGCAGCAACCGCTTCGGTCCGCATGACATTGCGCGCGCTGAGTGCTGCCGTGATCGCCGCGCAAGCGGCGGTAATGAAAAACAATGCGAGCAGTTGCATCCACGGCATGTGAAGTTCCATGCTCCAGTGAAATGACTGCCTGTTGATGACGCGAATCAACACGATGCCGATGACAGTGCCAACCGCCAGTCCGCTCAGGGCACCGATACCTGCCGTCAATGCGCCTTCACCGGCAAGCATCACGGAAATCTGGTTTCTGGTCATGCCGAGATGGCGAAGTACGCCAAATTCCCGCCGGCGGGACAATGCCTGGACGCCAAATGCCACGCTGA
>JBIIZE010000264.1:0-3811 GCA_044346435.1 Burkholderiales bacterium | reverse complement strand
ATGGTCAATGGCGACATACAGGTCTTCGCCGTGGGCTTCGCAGAAGATTTCCTTTCCGCTGAGGTGCATCTTCGCTTCAACCTTGTGCTGGATTTTTTCCACGGTCATGATGACGCTGATATCGATCACATGGTCGAAATGAGCTGTTATTTTTTCCATCTTGTGCGCGACATGATCGCGGATCGCAGGAGTGATCTGAAGGTGGTGGCCCGTGAGGTGCAGGTTCATGGCTTCTCCTTTTTTAAAGCGTTTTTCTGAGGTTCACCGGGAGGATTTGCATCGATTCACGGTATTTTGCGATAGTACGCCTCGCCACCACTATACCCTGCTGACCGAGCAATTCCGAGATCTGGCCGTCGCTCAGCGGCGCCTTGGTGTTTTCAGCGCTGACCAGTTGTTTGATCAGGGCGCGGATGGCCGTGCTGGACGCTGCGCCCCCGGCTTCGGTGGCGACATGACTGCCGAAAAAGTATTTGAGCTCGAAAATGCCGCGCGGCGTATGCATGAATTTCTGGGTGGTCACGCGCGATACCGTCGATTCATGCAGCCCCAGCGTCTCGGCGATTTCGCGCAGCACCAGGGGGCGCATCGCCACTTCACCATGCTCAAGGAAGTTACGCTGACGGTCGACGATGGCCTGTGATACGCGCAGGATGGTTTCGAAACGCTGCTGCACGTTCTTGATCAGCCACTTGGCTTCCTGCAGCTGGGAGTTCAGTTGCTGCGTGCTGCCGCCGCGGTTGCGTTGCAGGATGTCTGCATACATGCGGTTGACCCGCAGCCGCGGCATCGCGTCCGGGTTCAGTGTTGCGATCCATACGCCCTTGGTTTTGCGTACGATCACGTCGGCAATTACGAAACGCGTTTCCTCCGAGGAGAAGTCGCGGCCCGGCCTGGGGTTCAGACTGGTGATCAGCTTCTGCACGACGCGCAGGCAGTCGTCATCGCATTTCAGCGTGCGCTTGAGGCGGGCGAAGTCGCGTGCGGCCAGCACATCCAGGTGATGCCGGACGATTTCCAGCGCGGCATCACGCTGCGGGGTGTCTTCCGGCATGGTGGCAAGCTGGAGCGCCAGGCACTCGGCCAGATTGCGCGCGCCCACACCGACCGGTTCAAGGTGCTGCAGGTGCTGGAGTGCGATGGCCAGATCGTCGTGGTCGACATCGAGTTCCGGCGGCAGCATCTCGCCGATTTCTTCAAGGGTCTGCGGCAGGTAGCCGTCGTCGTTCAGCGAATCGATCAGCAGGCTGACCAGGCGCTTGTCGCGCTCGGACAGGTGGAGCAGGGACAGCTGGGCTGTCAGATGTGCGCTGAGACTCGCAGGTTGTTCGACCAGCGGCGCGTAATCGTCATCCTCATTGTCGCCGCTGCCGGCGCTGCTGTAGGACGGGCCGTCTTCAACGTCAAACGGAGCCGGGTCTTCAGAACCGGAGGCCGGGTCCTGGGCGTTATCCGCCGATGCGACAGGCATTTCGGCATTTTCGGACTGCGGTGTTTCACGCTGCGGTGAGGACGGGTCGGAAGCGCCGTCGATTCTTTCGAGCAGCGGGTTGTCCTGGAGAAGACGCTCGATTTCCTGATTGAGCTCGAGAGTCGACAGCTGCAACAGCCGGATCGACTGCTGCAGTTGCGGCGTCAACGTCAGGTGTTGCGAGAGTCTGAGCTGTAAGGAATGTTTCATGCAGGGCCGGATGGGAAAAATCGCGTCCCGGACAGGTAAGTGTGCGCTAGAGGCGCCCTGTGGTCTTAAAGCCGGAAATGTTCACCGAGATAGACCTTTCTGACACGCTCATTATAGACGATCTCATCGGGTTTGCCGAAGGCCAGCACCGTGCCGTCATTGATGATGTAGGCGCGGTCGCAGATGCCGAGGGTTTCCCGGACATTGTGGTCGGTGATGACCACGCCGATGCCCCTTTCCCGCAGAAAGCCGATGATTTTCTGGATTTCGATGACGGCGATCGGATCGACGCCGGCGAAAGGCTCGTCGAGCAGGATGAACCTCGGTTCCGTCGCCAGGGCGCGGGCGATTTCCACCCGGCGCCGCTCGCCGCCGGAAAGGCTGATCGCGGGGTTGTTGCGCAGGTGCTCAACATGCAACTCCTGCAGCAGCGTGTCGAGGCGGGACTCAATGACCGCAGTGTCGCTGTGATAAAGCTCCAGAATGGCACGCACATTTTCGGCGACAGTGAGGCGGCGGAAGATGGAGGCTTCCTGCGGCAGGTAGCTGAGGCCCAGACGGGCACGGCTGTGCATGGGCATATGCGTCAGGCGGGTGCCGTCAAGGTGGAGTTCACCGCCATCCATCGCCACCAGTCCGACCATCATGTAGAAGCAGGTGGTTTTTCCCGCCCCGTTCGGTCCGAGCAGCCCGATCACTTCGCCGCTGCTCACTTCCAGCGACACATCTTTGACAACCGTGCGTGCGCGGTAGCGTTTTTTCAGGCCTTCGGCCTTGAGCAAGTGTTTGCTCCCGGTCGATGGGCTGCCGGCGCGTTCCGGCTGAACCAGATTGTTCATGCCGTATCAGCGTGACTGGTCGGGGGCTGGTTCACGCGGAGAACCGACTTCCGCAGAGGATTTCAGCGGTACCGGGGGTTGTGCCGCAGGTTTTTCCTTGGGCTTGGGCTGCAGCACGGCGCGCACGCGACCGCTGCTGTCCTGTCCCGCCTGTTTTGCGCCGCCGGTTACCTGGAAAAACTCGGTGTTGGCATCGTAAGAGATGTAATTGCCCCGTACTTCGTCGCTGCCTTTTTTCATGTATGCACGATTGAACATTTGCATCTTGTCGGCGCGGCTGTCGTATTCAATGCGCTCGGCCCAGCCTTCAATGTATTCATCGTAGCCTTCGCGTTTCTGCCGGAAGTAGGCCAGATTTCCCCATGTGATGCCGGTCTTGAAGCCCTGGGCGTCCTGGCGCACTTCCATGCGGTCTCCGCGGATGATCAGCGTGCCCTGGGTCAGTACCACGCGGCCTTCGAAATTTGAAATCTGTTTGGCGTCATCGACAGAAACCTTGTCGGCTTCGAGATTGATCGGTTTTTCGCGATCGGCTTTTTCGGCATGGGCACCGCCTGCGACGGACAGCAGCAGCACCAGGCTCAGGGCAATGCTGCTGAACAGGCGCAAACCCCGGTCAGCGGCGTTTTTCTGCGCGTGCCGGATCATGATAGGTGCCGCGGAAGTTGGAGAGAAATCTGACGGTGCGGTTTTCACTGTTCAATTCTAAGCCAATCGCCGTGGCAACGGTATGGGCATCGGTGATGGTTACGGGGCGGTCGGTGCGGGCGATGCTGTCGTCCGGCAAGACGTGGAGGAAACTGGTTTCAAGCGTCATTTCGCTGCGGTTTTCATAAGCACCCCTGACGGCCCGCACATCATCCTCGAAATACACATTTTCGCCGCCGCTGGAGACCCGCGCCGTGCGCGAAGTGATTGTTACGGGTGCATTGGCCGAGGCGTTGCTGATGAAGCGCGGTGATACCAGATGGGTGCTGTCGTCACGCGGGAAATGCGTCATCTTCGAGGCGTAGAGCGTGTGTTTGACATTGCCGTTTGCATCCAGCCGGCGCGCGACGACGTTGTCGACGATGAAGTCGGGATCGGATCGCTCGTTTTCGGCGGATTGGGCGCCTTCCTGAACTGCCTGATCCAGCCAGAAGGTCAGGGTGGCCAGTATTGCCAGCAGCAGCAAGGGAAAAATATGTGACAGGCGGTTCATCGCTGATTTCGCTCTCAGCGTGCGCCGAGAAAGCGCGCTGTCTGTTCGACGAGCTTGTTCTGGTTGTGCAGGATGATTTCGCAGAATTCA
>JBIIZE010000263.1:0-3815 GCA_044346435.1 Burkholderiales bacterium | reverse complement strand
GTGCGTTTACCTATGGCTGGTTTGCGGGTGAAAACGCGGCCGAATACTGTGCTGAAAACGTTTTGGGCGAAGTGGACCAGAGTCAGATCGATGCGGAAAAAGCACGAATCATGGCTCCTTTGGCCTGCAGTGACGGCATTCCGCCCAATCAGCTGGAATACAAACTCCGGCGCATGGTCAACGACTATCTGCAGCCGCCAAAAGTCACCCGGAAAATGGAGCTGGGCCTTGAACGTTTTGCTGAAATCGGTGAGGACATAAAAAACCTCAGCGCGGCAAATCCTCACGAACTCATGCGTGCAATGGAAGTCCAGCACATTCACGATTGCGCCAACATGGCGGCACATGCCTCACTGTTCCGTACCGAGAGCCGCTGGGGCCTGTATCACTATCGGGTGGATTTTCCGGAACGCAATGACGAGGAATGGTTCACCCACTGCCATCTGCGCAAAACGGCAGATGGACGCATGGAAAGCATCAAACGCCCGGTTGAACCCTACATCCTGCCGCTCGACGACGATGAGAAGACGGCTTACCAGCGTCTGCGCATTGTCAAAGACGCAGCACACGCCTGAAAGGATTAATGATGAGCTACGCCGCACAACGAACCAGCGTTCCGGTCACTGTCGACGAGGAGAAGTGCATCGCGCAGAAGGGGTGTACGGTCTGTGTTGATGTTTGCCCGCTTGATGTCCTCGCCATCGATCTGCTGAAAGGCAAGGCGTACATGAAATATGACGAATGCTGGTATTGCATGCCTTGTGAGACAGATTGTCCTACTGGGGCCGTGCAGGTCGACATCCCATATCTGCTGCGATGAGAAGGGCTGAATAATGACAACCATGTCTGCTGCTGAATCCTCGCCTGGCGACCTGATTTCGAGGCTTTCGGATACGGATCCGGAAGTGAGGCGTATTGCGGTAATGGAGTTGCCGTATTGTGATGAAGAAGACATTTTGCCGTTGTTGTTGACGGCGATGGCCGATGGTGATGCCCTGGTTCGTACCGAAGCTGCGAAGGCGATTGAGGGATTTGAGGAGCCTGATGCGGTGGAGGCCTTGCTGAATCTGCTGCACGACGAATCCGAAGATGCGCGACGCGCGGCGGCGGATACGCTTTCAGAATTGAAGAGCGACGCAAACAGCGATTTGTTGTTACAGCACATCAATGACAACGATCCCTTTGCCAAGTCGGCGGTACTGCGCGCTTTGCGTCCATTGCGTGCCGCAGCCAGTCTGGCCCCGGCGCTGGCTGCCCTGGACCACCCGTCGCCGCAGGTACGAAGAGAGGCGACAGGTGTTCTGGGTTACCTGAGAAATGCAGGTTCGCTGGGTCCGCTGACCCGGGTGGCGATGAATGATCCCGATCCTGAAGTTCGCCGCATCGCCGTGGGGGCCCTCGGGTTTGCTTCTGATGTTGAGGTGCTGCCGGCGTTGACGCATGCCCTTAACGACACCTCATGGCAGGTGCGGGAAGAGGCGGCCGGCACCCTTGGCAAGCTCAAGTTGATTGGTGCAGTAGAACATCTGATCGCTGCGATGGATGATCAGTACTGGCAGGTGAGAATTCGTGCCGCCCGCAGTCTCGGGCGCCTGAAGGCGGTCAGTGCGCTGGACGTTCTTGGGGTGGCGCTGACTCACGAGATCAGCAATTTGCGCAAGGAAGCAGCGATCGCAATGGGGGAAATTGGCGACCTGCGTGCGATCCCCGCGCTTGAAGCGGCCCTAAAGGACCCTGATCCCGATGTGCGCAAGCTGACGCAGCTTGCATTGAAGAGCATTCAGTCCGCTAACGCAAAACACTGAGGAACGTTGAAATGGCATACGTGGTCACCGAGTCCTGTGTGAACTGCCGGTATACGGACTGTGTTGATGTCTGTCCGGTTGATTGTTTTCACATCGGGCCCAATTTTCTGGTGATTGATCCGGCTGTTTGCATCGATTGCACATTGTGCGTTGACGAGTGTCCTGTAGAGGCAATTTACGAGGCTTCCGAGGTGCCGGAAGGCCAGGAACACTTTATTGAACTCAATGCGCGTTATGCGGCTATTTGGCCCGTCATAACAGACAAGCAAGAGCCATTGCCGACAGCGGAGGAGTGGGCCGCTATTCCCAGCAAGCTTGCAGAATTGAAGGAAGCATGAACATGAGCCCGCTGAACAAAGGCAGGCCTGATAAAAATATCCAGGCATCCGGAGGAACTGAAGTTTTATGCGATTGCAGCATTTTGAAGTCAATCATTTTCCGGGAGCGGCCATGAACAGTATCAGTGCGGAAACAACGTTAAGCAGGGCGTGGATCATGCGGACGGCAGCCATGTTGCTGTGCCTCTCGGTGCTGGTGTTGTCGGCCGGTGGTGCGCGGGCACAGAAGGAAATCATCATCGGTATCGGCACCCAGCACACCACGACGAACACCGTAACCGGGGGCATCGTCATCAAGGAACTTGGCCTGCTCGAGAAATACCTTCCCAAGACCGGGCAGTACAAGGACGTTAAATTCAAGATCGACTGGCAAAACTTCACTTCCGGACCTCCCATCACCAACGGCATGATGGCCGACAAGATCCAGATCGGCATGATGGGCGACTACCCGCTGCTGGTGAATGGCGCCACCGGCCAGCAGACCCGCAACGAAACCCTGCTGGTGGCGATCATCGCCTACAACCAGTACGGCGGCGGCAATGGCATGGTGGTGCACAAAGACTCCCCGTATTACGAACTCTCCGACCTCAAAGGCAAAAATGTGTCCGTGCCTTTCGGTTCTGCGGCTCATGGCATGCTGCTCCAGGCCATGCAGGCGCGCGGATGGCCGGAAAATTTCTGGAATCTGGCAAGTCAATCGCCTGAAGTCGGGACCACCAATCTTCAGGAAAAACGCATCGACGGCCACGCCAATTTCGTGCCCTTCATGGAACTTCTGCCGTATCGCGGCTTCGCGCGCAAGATTTTTGACGGCGCCGAAACCAAGATACCAACCTTCCACGGCGTTGTAGTTCGCAAGGACTTTGGCCAGAACCATCCGGACATCGTCGTCGCCTACATCAAGGCGCTGATGGAAGCCAACGACTGGGTGCGCAAGAATCCGAAACTGGCGGCCGAAAAAATCCAGGAATGGACCAAGATCGACAAAGAAGTCGTTTATGTATTCCTCGGACCCGGCGGCATCCACACACTTGATCCGACAATCAAGCCCAAATGGCTGGAAACGATCAAGAGCGCGCATGGCGTTTTGGCCAAGCTCAACCGCATCAAGGACTTCAATGAGCAGGCCTGGGTCAATGACATCTGGGTACGCCAGGCGTTCAAAGAGCGCGGTCTTGATTATGACAAGCAGAAGGCTTCGTATACCACCTATGACGTCAGTGGCAAGGATCCGGTCTGTGGTGTAGCGATTACCAAGCCCCGTGAAGCCGGTCAGATCTGGATTGCTGATGGAGATATCGTCAGCTTCAGTTCGCCGGCCTGCACACTGTCAGGGGTAAAGAAATACCGCGCTGAAGGCAAAAAACTGGGAGCCATCTACCTGGTTGACCAGTCGCTGGGCATCAAGATGTTTGCTGACAAGGCGTTTTACGCCATCGGCGGCAAAGATCCCAAAAAGCCGCAGATTGTTCCGTTCCTGCTGAAAAAAGATGCCGAGGCGCATGCCGCAAAAATCGGCGGCAAACTCGGCAGCTACGATGACGCACTGGCAGCAGCAAGCGGAGCGTGAGTATGCATGCGCTGAAGCAGCCGGATGAGGCACCGACATCACAAGCCGTGGTGCCTCATCCCGTTGTAGTGAAGGCGATGGCCGCTGCGGCGGCCGTTCGTC
>JBIIZE010000262.1:0-3820 GCA_044346435.1 Burkholderiales bacterium | reverse complement strand
ATGGTCGGTACCGCCCTGACCGTCAAGGTCGGCCCCGGCGACAACCTGATGGTGCACAAAGCCATTGATATCGCCCGTCCGGGAGACGTCATTGTTGTCGACGCCGGCGGCATTTGCACTCAGGCGATCATCGGTGAAATCATGTCGGCCATCGCCGAGCGCCGTGGCGCTGCCGGAATGGTCATTGACGGCGCCATCCGCGACGCCGACGCGCTGGCCATCTCCCCCTTTCCGGTATATGCCCGGGGCGTCACTCACCGCGGCCCCTACAAAAACGGACCCGGCGAAATCAATGTGCCCGTCGTCATCGGCGATGCCGTAATCAATCCCGGCGACATCATCATCGGCGATGACGATGGACTGCTTGCCCTGCCTCAGGCGCTGGCCAACGAAACGATTGCCTTGGCCCAGGACCAGGCCAAAAAAGAAGCTGCGATGCTCAAAACAATCCGCGGCAAGGGCAAACTGGACCGTGGCTGGGTTGACGAAACGCTGCGCGCGAAAGGCTGCGTCATCCCGCCCAAAATGCGCAGCTGATGGCCGGACCGCTTTCAGGAACCACCGTGCTCGACCTGACCACGGTGGTCATGGGTCCCTATGCCACCCAGATCCTCGGCGATCTGGGTGCAGAAGTCATCAAAATCGAGGCGCCCGGCGGTGACAATGTCCGTCATGTCGGTCCCATGCGCAACCGCGGCATGGGACACATGTTCCTGCATCTGAATCGCAATAAAAAAAGCCTGGTGCTTGACCTCAAGCAGCCCGCCGGCCGGGATGCCCTGCTTCGCATCGCAGCCAAAGCAGACGTGCTGATCTACAACATCCGCCCCCAGGCCATGCAACGACTGAAACTGGGCTATGCCGATGTAGCAGCCGCCAACCCCCGCATCATTTATGTCGGCGCTTATGGATACGGCCAAAACGGACCCTATGCCGCAAGACCGGCTTATGACGACCTGATCCAGGGCATGACTGGAATTCCATGGCTGGCCCAACAGGCCGGCTCGGGGGATCCGCGTTACATACCGGCCACTCTCGCTGACCGTATCGTTGGCCTGCATGCCGTCTACGCTGTGACAACAGCGCTTTATCACCGAGAACGCACCGGCGAAGGCCAGGCCGTCGAAGTGCCGATGTTTGAGTGTATGAGCCAGATGATTCTTGGCGATCATCTGGGCGGCCGGACCTTTGATCCCCCCCTCGGCACCTCGGGGTACGCCCGCGTACTGGCTCCTGAACGGCGACCCTTCCGCACCCGTGACGGCCATGTTTGCGTGTTGATGTATAACGACAAACAATGGCAGAGTTTTTTCCGGTTGATCGGGCGTGAGGATCTGTTCCGCGACGATCCACGCTTCAACACGCACGAGAACCGCTCTGCAAGAATTGCCGAAGCCAATGCCTTTGTTGCCGGAGAGATGGTCCGCCGCACCACCGCTGAATGGCTGACCGCACTGAACAACGCCGATATTCCCTGCTCGCCGATGAATTCCGTCGACGATGTGATCGACGACAGGCATCTGAACGGAACCGGTTTTATCAGGCAGGATGCGCACCCCAGTGAAGGCATGCTGCGCACGACGGGTGCCGCAACGCAATGGTCGCGCACGCCGACCGCACCGCAGAGCGGCGCACCACGGCTCGGCGAACACGGCACGGAAGTATTGCGGGACGCGGGCTACAGCGAGATCGAAATCCTTGAACTGATCGAAGCCGGCATTACGACCCGACCCGATCTGTCTTAATCGCAAAAATGAATTTTGAATTCTCCGACGAGCAGCGTTCAATCCGTGAGGCCGTCGAACGTACCTGCGCGCGCTTTGGTTCCGATTACTGGCTTGAACATGACCGAGACGGCGGATTTCCGCATGAATTCCATGCCGCCATAGCCGGCGATGGCTGGCTGGGCATCGCAATGCCGGAAGTTTACGGCGGCAGCGGCCTTGGCATCACAGAAGCTGCTCTGATGATGGAAACGATCGCCGCCTCCGGCGCCGGATTTTCCGGCGCATCAGCTGTGCACATGAACATTTTCGGCCTGCATCCGGTGGTGGTTTATGCCTCGGAGTCGCAAAAGGCGCGCTGGCTGCCGCCGCTGATCGCCGGTCTCGATAAAGCCTGTTTCGGCGTCACCGAACCGGATGCAGGGCTGAACACGACAAGACTGTCCACCAAGGCAGTACGTGACGGCGATGACTACGTGATCTCCGGGCAGAAAGTCTGGATTTCCACTGCGCAGGTCGCGAATAAAATC
Source organism: Burkholderiales bacterium (assembly GCA_044346435.1). GTDB lineage: Bacteria > Pseudomonadota > Gammaproteobacteria > Burkholderiales > SG8-41. Next base: position 1,566 of record JBIIZE010000262.1, on the reverse strand, counting down.
CTGCTGCTTGCACGCACCACTCCGATCGAGAAAACAAAAAATCCCGTTGATGGACTGACCCTGTTTTATGCCGACATCGACCGGAAAACGTTCGAAGCGCGCGAAATCGAAAAGATGGGGCGCAAAGCCGTGGATTCCAACCAGGTGTTCATCGATGGCATGCGGGTGCCGGTGGCTGACCGTATCGGTGAAGAAGGAAAAGGATTCCGCTACATTCTTGACGGACTCAACCCCGAACGCATACTGGTCGCAGCGGAAGCTGTCGGTCTGGGACGCGTGGCCTTGCAAACTGCCGCGCGTTACGCCGGCGAGCGCATCGTATTTGACCGCCCGATAGGACAGAATCAGTCTATCCAGCATCCGCTGGCGCAGCGCTGGATCGAACTCGAGGCCGCATCACTGCTGACTTATCGTGCAGCTGCACTGTATGACACCGGCAAACCCTGCGGCGCCGAAGCCAATGCTGCAAAATACTTTGCCGGCGAAGCGGGTTTCAAAGCCTGCGAAACGGCGGTTCTGACTCATGGCGGCATGGGTTACGCCAGGGAATTCCATGTCGAGCGCTACTTCCGCGAAGCGATGATTCCGCGCATTGCACCGGTCACCTCGCAATTGATCCTCTGTCATATCGCCGAGCGGGTATTGGGTCTGCCCAAGTCCTACTGAGTCTGGCTAAGCGGAAATGCAGTTGAATATAAGTGCTTGTTTTAATTGATTATTTTTCAATGACCGCATAGGGCCGGTCATGCTGCAACGAAGGCATCATTCCGCGGATCTTCGCAACGCGCGCCGGATCGATTTCGGCATAGATGATGCCCGGCTCTTCCCCCGCATCCGCCAGCACTTCGCCCCAGGGGTCGACAATCAGCGCATGGCCATAAGTCTGGCGGTTACCCGCATGATCACCGCACATCGCCGGCGCCAGCACATAAGCGGCATTCTCAATCGCACGCGACTTGAGCAGTGTATGCCAATGCACCTTGCCGGTTTGACGCTGGAATGAGGAAGGCACCGAAAGATATTCGGCACCCTGCTGCGAGAGCGCGCGATACAGATGCGGAAAACGCACGTCATAGCAGATCGTCATACCCAGTTTTCCCCAGGGCGTTGCTGCAATTACTCCCTGCTCGCCCGGGCGGTATGCCGAAGACTCCCGGATGACCTTGCCGTCAGGCAACGTGACATCGAACATGTGAATCTTGTCATAGGTGGCGGCAATGCGACCGTCAGCCGCGATCAGGCAGGAGCGGTTGACGATTCGTTCATCATCCGATTTCAGTGTCAGCGAACCAGCCAGCAACCAGATCTTCAACTGCGTCGCCAAGGCCTGCAACTCCGGCAACACGCTGCCACCATCCGCCGGCAGTGCACCTTCGCGCATGACCCGGCCGCTGCCGTCCATCATCAGACAATATTCGGGAGACAGCACAAATTGTGCACCGTTTTCAGCCGCCTCCATGACCATCCGTTTGAGTTGCCGGAGGTTGGCGGCAAGATCGCTGCCGCTGTTCATCTGCAGGCATGCGACGCGGAATGGCGTGGTCATCATGAAATCCGGTTTTGGGA
>JBIIZE010000338.1:0-3196 GCA_044346435.1 Burkholderiales bacterium | reverse complement strand
TCTGGAAGGCCTTCTCGGTTTCCGTCAGCGTTTCCGCCGGTGAATTACGGAACTGCGCGTCGATGGTCGCGCTGATTTCCGCGGCCCGCGACACATCGCTGACCTGCACCACAAACACGCCGACCTGATTGGCGCGTTGCGGCGCACGGGTGCGCACCGTCTCGTTGAGGTAATCCCAGTGAAAGAAGAACTGCGAGGTATCGGTCTTCGGCGTAGCGCCTTCGTAAATCGCCCGCACAACAAATTCCCAGTTGCCGGCGAAGATCGTGCCTTTCAGCGGCACCACATCACCCAGCTTGAACCCGTAGGTATCGGCCAGCTTGCGTCCGACCACTGCACCCTTGCGGTCGCGCATGAAATCGCGCAACTGATCCGGATGAATGCGGTATTCCGGATACATCGCCAGATAAGTCGCCGGATCAATCGCGAACTGCGGGAAAAAATTCTTCGGCTCCTGATATACGCCGGCAAACCAGTTGGCCGAGGCTACCGAGCGCACACCATCGAGACCGCGGATCTTGTCGCGGTAATGCACGGGCAGCGGCACCACCAACGACACCGCGCTGCGCGTCACCAGCCGGTCGGGCGCCGCGGAATTGGCGCCGGTGTACCAGGCATCGACCACGGTCTGCAGCAGCCCGAAGGACAGGATCGCCACCAGCAATCCCAGTACCGTCAGCAGCGTGCGCAGCTTGTGGCGCAGCGCATTGCGCAGGATGAGTTTCAGCAGATACATAGAGGGTTGCTATAAATATTGTTTAAAAACAAATACTTATAATCACTCCGTCAACAGGCCTTTTTCGAGGTGACGGATCCGCCGGGCGCGCTGCGCCGCGTGCGGATCATGCGTCACCATGATGATGGTCTTGCCCAGTTCACCGTTGAGCCTGTCCATCAAGGCGAGAATGTCATCGGCAGAAGCGCGATCCAAATCGCCGGTCGGCTCGTCCGCAACGAGAATGGTCGGATCGGTGATGATCGCGCGTGCAATCGCCACGCGCTGCTGCTGCCCGCCGGACAGTTCCGACGGGTAATGCGTCATGCGGTCGCTCAGTCCGACCATGCCCAGCGCCACTTCCACGCGCTCGCGCCGGTCACGCGCGGCCAGTCCGGTCAGCAGCAGCGGCAGTTCGACGTTTTCCAGCGCGGTGAGCACCGGCATCAGGTTGTAGAACTGGAATATGAAGCCGACATTGCGCGCCCGCCAGTCGGCGAGACCCGCTTCATCGAGCTGCATGATGTCGACATCGGCGACGCGCAACTCACCGCTGTCGGGTCGGTCAATACCCGCGATCAGATTGAGCAATGTACTTTTGCCGGAACCGGACGGCCCCATCAGCGCCACAAAGTCGCCGGCAGCAATATCAAAGCTGATGTCTTCCAGCACCGGCACCACCTGACCGCCGCGGCGGTAGGTTTTGGTGAGATGGCGGATCGCGACCGCGGGCGCGGACTGCGACACGGTTATTTCGCCGCCACCGCCACCGGCGCGCCGTCGCGCAGGCCCGCCGGGGGCCGCATCACCAGCTTGTCGCCGGCCGCGACCTTGCCGCTGACTTCAATGAGGTCACCGATCTTCATGCCGGTTTTCACCGGCACCTGCACGGCCTTGGCTTCACGGATCACGAATACGACAGTGCTGCCGTCGCGATCAACCACTGCCGCCGGCTGTACCACGGTGCGTGAGGTTCGCTCGCTGTCGGGCAATTCTTTTTCGAGAAAAGCGACCTTGGCGCTCATCTCCGGCAGGATGCGCACATCCGGTTCGACGAAGCGCACCTTGACCATCACCGTGGCCTTGGCACGGTCCACCGTCGGCACCGTGCGCTGCACGACGCCACGGAAACGCTGGTCCGGCAGTGCGTCAAGCTGGATTTCGCAGGGCTGGCCGACCTTGACCTTGGCCAGATTCGCTTCCGAAACGTCAGCCTCGACTTCCAGCGTCGACATGTCAGCCATGGTTACCACCGCCGCCTGCGAACCCAGCGCCGACGAGAAAGGCGTGATCACATCGCCGACGTTGGCATTTTTGGTCAGCACCACACCGTCGAAGGGCGCGCGAATCAGTGTCTGCTCAACCGCCACCTGTGCAACGCGCAGATTGGCTTCAGCGGCAGCAATCGACGCCTTGTAGCCGCTCAATGCGGCCAGCGCCTTCTCGTGACGCGCCAACACAGTGTCATGCGCGGCGGCAGATACGAATTTTTTATCCAGCAAATCCTTCGACCGCGCCATGGCGCGCCGTGCTTCCTTCAATTCCGCATCGCCCTGCTCCAGATTGGCCCGCGCCACCTTCACATTGGCTGCAGCCTGCTGCATCTGCGCGGTGACATCATTGCTCTCAAGACGCGCCAGAATTTCGCCGGCCTTGACCTGACTGCCTTCACGCACATTGAGCCACTCCAGCCGGCCGGTCGCCTTTGACGCCACAGCCGCCTTGCGCTGGGCCACGACATAACCGGTGGCATTGAGCAGCGTATGCGCCTGGGAGGGGTAAGCCTGCGACACCGTGGCAGTTTCAACTGCCAACGGCGCATTGCGCGCGTACAGCCAGAACGCTGCGCCGGCAACAAGGGCGGCAGCAAGCAGCCACCACCAGCGGAAACCGCGCCTGCGGATCACATGTGACGCATCCCGGTCGATGCGCAATCGGTTCAGGTCCTGGTCAGCCAAAATGATCTAAAATCGAAAGACTTTCATAATCCGCATTGTATCCGGAGACCCCGATGAACGCCGCAAAGTCCTCGACCAAAAACGAGTTCCAGTGGGACGACCCGCTGCTGCTCGACGACCTGCTCAGCGATGAAGAGCGCATGGTGCGTGACGCGGCCCGGGCCTATTGCCAGGAAAAACTGATGCCGCGCGTGCTCGAGGCCAACCGCCACGAGAAATTCCACCGCGAAATCATGAACGAGATGGGCGAACTGGGTTTTCTCGGATCGACCATCGAGGGTTACGGCTGTGCCGGCGTCAACCACGTCTGCTACGGCCTGATCTCGCGCGAGGTTGAACGCGTCGACAGCGGCTACCGCTCGGCGCTTTCCGTGCAATCCAGTCTGGCCATGTATCCGATCTACGCCTTTGGCAGCGAAGCGCAGAAACAGAAATACCTGCCGAAAATGGCCACCGGCGAATGGATCGGCTGTTTCGGTCTGACCGAACCCAACGCCGGTTCCGATCCGGCCGGCATGGCCAC
>JBIIZE010000260.1:0-3847 GCA_044346435.1 Burkholderiales bacterium | reverse complement strand
TCAATGCCTACAACGCGTTTACCGTCGAAAAAATCCTTAGCCGTTATCCCAGCATCAAATCGATCTGGGATTTCGGAAAAGTTTTCGGCAATCCGTTCAAGGACAAATTCTTCATGCTTCTGGGCCGCGAGTTCTCGCTGGACATGATCGAACATGAAACGCTGCGTAAACAGGGCGCCTATGACGAGCCTCGCGTGCATTTCGCGGTGAATTGCGCCTCCACCGGCTGTCCGATGCTGCGCGAAGAGCCCTATGTCGCCACGCGCCTGGATGCCCAGCTTGAAGAACAGACGAAACGCTTTCTGTCCGATCGCAGCCGCAACCGCTACAACGCACAGGACAATGCACTGGAAGTCTCGGAAATCTTCAAATGGTTCAGCACGGACTGGAGCAGCGGCTATCGCGGCTTCGACGGCAAAGGCGCGCCGATGCAGTCGCGAGAACAGTTTTTCGCCAGATACGCGACCCTGCTTGCGGATAATCCTGCGCAGCAGCAGACGATCACTGAACGCAAGGCTGCGATCCGGCATCTGGATTATGATTGGACGTTGAACGACGCCAAAAAATAATCCTGACCGCCGGCCCCGCATTGTCACTATCGATCATCATCCCCGCGCTGAACGAAGCGGATCACATAACTGCCACACTGGACAGCCTGCAGCCGTTGCGCCAGCGCGGCGTCGAGGTCATCGTGGTGGATGGCGGCAGCAGCGACAACACGGCACAACTCGCCGCAGAACGCGCCGACAGGGTCATCACCTCAGCACGCGGACGTGCACTGCAGCTGAACGCCGGCGCAGCAGCGGCGCGAGGGGAGATTCTCTGCTTCCTGCATGCCGACTCCATCCTGCCCGATAGCGCTGACGGACTGATTGTCGGGGAACTGTCGCGCAGCCGGCGCAGTTGGGGACGTTTCGACGTCACCATCGCCGGCACGCACCCGATGCTGCGGGTAATCGCGCGGATGATGAACTGGCGCTCAAGGCTCACCGGCATCGCCACCGGCGACCAGGGCCTGTTCATGACCCGCTCGCTGTTCAAAGCCGCAGGACGTTTCCCGGAAATCGCGCTGATGGAAGACATCGCACTGACGAAACAGCTGAAGCGTTACGGCGCGCCACTGTGCATCGCCCACCGCATGACGACTTCCGGGCGTCGATGGGAAAAGCATGGTGTCTGGCGCACGATCCTGCTGATGTGGCGGCTGCGACTTGCCTATTTCCTCGGCGCCGATCCCGACCGGCTGGCACGGCAATATGTCCGGAACAAATCCTGATCTCGCGATACTCGTGTTCGCGAAAGCACCGGTCGCCGGTGCCGCAAAAACACGACTGATCCCGCTTCTGGGCGCTGAGGGCGCCGCCGAACTGCAGGGACGCCTGCTCCGCCATGCGTTAGCAACCGCGCGGGGCGCGGCGCCCGCACAACTCGAACTGTGGTGCGCGCCCGATACCCGTCACCCGGCGCTGGTGACTGCAGCCGGTGATGCGGGCGCGACGCTGCAAGTCCAATGCAGCGGCAACCTCGGTGAGCGTATGGCACAGGCATTCACCCGATCACTTGCACACGCAAGGTACGCCATCTGCATTGGCACGGACTGCCCGGCCCTGACCGTCAAACACCTGGATAACGCGGCAAGCGCTCTGCGCGAGGGCCATGATGCGGTACTCAGCCCGGCGGAGGACGGCGGTTACACGCTGATCGGCCTCTCACGCAACGAGCCGCGCTTGTTTGAAGGCATTGCGTGGAGCAGCGATCAGGTGATGGCGCAAACCCGCGAACGCCTGCGCGACTGCGGACTGCGCTGGCAGGAACTGGATACCCTGTGGGATGTCGACCGGCCGGAAGACTGGCTGCGCCTGCAGCGATCAGGACTTCTTGATCAACACCATGAAAAACCACCGGCCTGATCATCGACTGAAGCTGCTCATGCTGGCCGCGCTGCTGAGTGCCTCCGCCGCTTTTGCCGTCAACGATCAACGCGTTGCCGCAGCGTTTTCCCCGCTGCGCCCCGGCAACACGCCACCCGCCGGCTGGACGCCGCTCGCCGCCGCCAACATCAAGGTGCACACCCGCTACACGCTTGTTGAAGACAACGGCATCACCGTGCTGCGCGCGGACTCTGAATCGGGCGCCTCAGGACTGTCGCTGAAGTTGCGTGTCGACACAGCAGAGCTGCCCTGGCTGCGCTGGCGCTGGAAAATCAGCAACCTCATCGAGACTGCAGACCTGCGCAGCAAAGACGGTGATGATTTCCCGGCGCGGATCTATGTCATGTTTGATTACCCGCTGGAAAAGCTGCCCTTTGTTGAACGCAACAAGCTGAGACTGGCGCGCGCGCTGTTCGACCCGAATCTGCCGGCAGCGACGCTGTGTTATGTCTGGGACGGCAAGGCGTCCGCAGACACCATCGCCTCCAGCGCCTATACCGAACGGGTCAAGGTGATCGTGGTGGAATCCGGTCCCGCCCGCGTCCGGCAGTGGGTGGACGTCGAGCGCAACATCGCGCGCGATTTCCGGATGGCCTTCGGCGAGGATGCCCCGCCCGTGAGTGCCATTGCCGTAGCCACTGACACAGACAATACGGGCACTTTCGCAACAGCCTTTTTTGGCGATATTTCGTTTAATAAACATAGGCTTACGGGGAATCCCTCCCCTGCCACCGCCAAACCCTGAGGAAATTGTTGTTGCCTTTTGGGGGGGGCTGGGGAAGAATGGCCGCTCATTTTTGCCGCCGCTTCATTGCACCAGAATCAGCGCTAAAAAACTTTAAGAATCAGGCCCTTGAAACACCATCGACGGCTGACCAACCTGTAACTTTCGCACCCGCTGCATGTCCGATCTCTCCAGCGTTTCCGCGTTCGGCAAAACCTCCACGCAACTCCCTGTACAGTGGTACTTCGATCCGCACATCCATGCGGTTGAAAAGCGCCTGCTGTTCGATAACGGCCCGGGTTATGTCGGTCATGAACTGATGGTGCCGAACACCGGGGACTATCACGCGCTGGCCTGGCTGGATAATGCTCAGGCGCTGGTGCGCAATGCCAGCGGCATCGATCTCATTTCGAACATCTGCCGCCACCGCCAGGCGATCATCCTGAAGGATCGCGGCAACACCCAGAACATCATCTGCCCGCTGCACCGCTGGACCTACGGCCTCGACGGCAAACTGCTCGGCGCGCCGCATTTCCCCGACAATCCCTGCCTCGATCTGGCGCGCACGCCCCTGACCAACTGGAACGGCCTGCTCTTTGCGGGCCGTCGCGACATCGCGCGCGATCTGGCGAAACTCGGCGTGATGAAGAATCTGGATTTCTCCGGCTATATGCTCGACCGCGTCGAGATCGACGAATACGCCTGCAACTGGAAAACCTTTATCGAGGTTTACCTGGAGGACTATCACGTCGAGCCCTTCCATCCGGGTCTCGGCCACTTCGTCAACGTCAATGATCTGCGGTGGGAATTCGGCGACTGGTACAGCGTGCAGACCTGCGGCATCGCCAATCAACTGGCGCGGCCGGGCAGCCCCGTCTACCAGCGCTGGCATGATCAGGTCATGCGTTACGGCGAAGGCAAGGCACCGGCGCACGGGGCGATCTGGCTGACCTACTTCCCGAACATCATGGTCGAGTGGTATCCGCATGTGCTGGTGGTCAGCACCGTCGTACCGCGCGGACCCGAAGCCTGCAGCAACGTTGTCGAGTTTTATTACCCCGAGGATATCGCGCTGTTCGAGCGCGAATTCGTGGAAGCGGAACAGGCGGCTTACCGCGAAACCGCGGTCGAAGACGCCGAGATCATTGCGCGCATGACTGACGGCCGGCGCGCCTTGTGGCGGCAGGGTCGC
>JBIIZE010000259.1:0-3852 GCA_044346435.1 Burkholderiales bacterium | reverse complement strand
CCACCGGCAGCAACTTGCCATTGCGCGTACACTGCAGACACGCGGTTTACCCCGCCGTCCCCGCTGCCAATCCCGGCGGCCCCGACTTCACCGAGAGCGCCCTGTGCCTGGTTACGAAGTCGAGACCGTCACCCATTGCATCGGCGGCAACAACTTCCGCATCCGTGCGCTGCTCAATCGCCAGCAATTTTCCGACCCCAACGGTGCTGCGGAACGTGCCGGTGTGTCACCTGCCTCCTGGCCGCTGTTCGGCGTGGTGTGGCCCGCGGGCCTGGCGCTTGCCGAAGAAATGAGCCATTTCCCGGTTGCCGGCAAAAGCATTCTGGAACTGGGCTGCGGCATCGCGCTGACCAGTCTGGTACTCGCGCGCCGCGGCGCCGACATCACCGCCTGCGACCACCATCCGCTGGCGGAGGCCTTTCTGCAGCACAACGTTGCGTTGAATGATCTGCCGGCACTGCCTTTCCGCACCGCGCCGTGGCTGGGACCCAACCCGCTGCTGGGACGTTACGACCTGATCGTCGGCAGCGACCTGCTCTATGAACGCGACCATGCCGAACTGCTCGCCCGTTTCATCGGGATGCATGCGCATCCCTCATCGCAGGTGCTGATCGCCGACCCCGGCCGCGGCTATGTCAATCCGTTCAGCACGCGGATGACTGAACTCGGCTATCTGCGCAGCGCGAAATCGATGCCGATGGCGAATTCCGTCGGCATGCCCGACTCCCGCGGCCAGCTGTTCAGCTTTTTGCGCGCGGCGACCTGAACCTGTTTGTCCTGCCGGTTTATCGCACCGGCGCCTGGAGCCGGACCTCATCCGGGAATTTCGGCATCAGCTGCATACGCTCCCGCTCCAGTCCTTCGCAGACAAATGCGCTGGTCACCTGCAAACCCTGACCACCCGGTACGGTCGCGAATTTTTCCCCGGGGCACAGTTCCAGCGCGGCAAAGTAGCGGCGCAGTTCCGGTGCCTCCTCCGGCGGGCGTGTTGCCGCAGCAGCCGACAGGCGTTCGCTGAAACTCTGGTGGTCGCTGAAACAGTCGCCTGCACCCGGCAACCAGCGCGGTGGCGCACCGTCTTCGTACAGGCACAGCGTCAGCCGCGCCTGGCGCTTGTCGAAACGCCGGATCGCTTCGCGGTCTTCCGTAAACAGCACGGCAAGGTCCTCGGCAGAAATATGAAACCGCGGATGCGCCATGGATTCCGTTTTTTCCACCCACTGCATCGCCCGTTGACGGAAATCCGCCGCATTGATGTCCATCGGCGTAACCACCATCAACAATTCGTTGCCGCGCGTCCCCTCACGATCACCGGCGCCGGCGGTGAACTGCAGCAGCTTTTCTTCAGCGGTTTTTGCGCGCGGCATCGCCATCTGCAGCGGCATCAGTGACGGCAGCAACAGCAGCAACAGCGTCAGTACTTCAAAGCGCAGCCGCGGTCGCTGCGGCGCGGCCGCGGTGAACAGCAGCGCCAGCAGCGCGTCACAGGTAAAAAACAGGCCCAGCGGATTCTGCTGCCATTGCAGCCGCGTAAAAGTCTCGCCGTTCTGCAGCGCGCGGAACAGCTGATCCAGGTTGAGCAGCCACAACACGCCGGCAATGGCAACGCCGATGATCAGTGCGCGCAGGCGGCTGGCACCAGCCGGACTCAGGTTCGGCAACACCAGGATAGCCGCCGCGCCCAGCACAAAGGTCGGCACATGAAGCACGCCGCCGGCGACCGGGATGGGGATCAGATAATCGGTAACCGCACTGCCGCTGCCCCACACGCTTGACCAGCCCAGCGCACCGGCGATCAACGCGGGCAAGGGCCACGCGATCAGAGTCCACAGCAGCAAACGACCCTTGTTCATGACCTGCCCCCTCAACAGTCATGCGGACGCTGCAACGTCCGCGTCCGGCTCAGCCGCCGGCGACCAGCGCGTCAGGAATATCGACGCGTTCCTCGCTGCCCAGCTTCACTGCAGTGACATCACCCTCGCGGGCATAGGTCATGGTTTCCCGTGAATCGGAAGCCATGGGCTGCAATTTCACAAACAGGATATTGCGCTTGAAACCGCCGGGCCAGACCACCTCAACGGTGCCGGTGCCGCCTTGACCGCGACGAATCACGTTGGCGTCGCAACGCAGCGGCAGCGTGCTGCCTGAACGAAGGCAAACGATGTTGCCCGAGGCGTGATACGGGGTGCCGCGGATCAGCGCATCCTTGGATGCCGGCAGCGGCAGCAGCGCCTTGCCTTCCACCGCGATGTTCAGCGCATAGTCGCTGCGCTCATTACGCCGCGCCGCCGCACGCATCAGGTACAGGCGTACGGTGTAGACACCATCCGCTGCCAGCATGCGCTTCACCTGACGCCCCGACGTACTGCCGATGAACAGTGCCTCGTTGGCGCCCGGCGCAATAATGTTGAAATAATTCATTGCGTTGTCGCGCTTCAATGTCACGCCCAGGCTCTGGCCCGCACCGGCAGCCACCTGGAAATCGACATACTCGCGACCGCGGATCGTACCGTTGATCGTCCGCGATACCTCGCCCTTGGCGAAAGTCACGGTTTCAACGCGTCGATCGGGATCCACCGGCGTCTCGGCCGCCATCACCATCATCGTCGTGCCGGACAGGCATAAGGCGCAGGCCCACTGCCGCAGCAAAGCGCCTGCTGAAATTGAAGTCTTGTTCATGAACGCGATGATATCGCGTTGTTCGCAAGCCGCGGCACCCCATGGCAGCGCCCTATAATGCTGGCCATAACAAACCGATCCATGGGAGGAGTCATGACACGACTGTTACTGCTGGCCGCGGCACTGCTGGCCAGCGCCACCGCATCTGCACAGAATTTCCCGACGCGGCCGATCCGCATCGTCGTGCCCTTCGCCGCCGGCGGCCCCGCCGACATCACCGCGCGCAACATCGGCCCGCGTATGACCGAACTGCTCGGCCAGCCCATCGTTGTCGACAACCGCGGCGGCGCCAACGGCACCATCGGTGCTGAAAACATGATCCGCTCGCCCGCTGACGGCCACACCCTGCTGATGACCACCGCCAGCGTGACCTCGATCAATATGGTCACCTACGGCAAGCCGCCGTACGACACGCTGCGCGACATGCTGCCGCTGTCGCCGGTGATGACCACCGGCAGCCTGATCGTGGTGCACCCGTCGCTGCCGGTAAAAGGTCTGAAGGAATTCGTCGCACTCGCCAAATCGCGCCCCAACCAGATCGCCTTCGGCTCCGCCGGTACCGGTGGCACGCTGCACCTCGGTCTCGAAATGCTGATGGCCGAAGCCAATATCAAGATCACCCACGTCGTTTACAAAGGCGCCGGCCCCGCCACCATCGACGTCGTCTCCGGCCAGATCCAGGGCATGTTCGTCGACCTGCCGGTGATCTCGCCCTACGTCAAAGCCGGCCGCGTCAAAGCCATCGCCGTTGCTGCCGCCGAGCGTTCACCGCATTTCCCCGACATCCCGTCGACCAGGGAACAGGGTCTGGAAAACGTCGCCATGCTCAACTACTACGGCCTGCTCGCCCCCGCGAAAACACCCCGCGACATCGCCAACAAACTGCACGACGCGATCATCAAGACCGTCAACACGCCGTCGGTGCGCGACCGCCTGCTGTCGGTCGGCGCCGATCCGCTGACCATGAGCATCGATGAATTCACCGACTACATCCGCAAGGACATCGAGAAGTGGCGCAAGGTCGTCAAAACCGCCAACATCCAGATCGACCGCTGAAACCAATCCCAATAAGGAAAACCCATGTCTACCCCCTCATCCCTGCCCCTCGCCAAGATCCATGCTGCCATGCAGGCGATGACCGACAAGGCTCTGCAAACCCCGGATGACGTGGTC
>JBIIZE010000258.1:0-3855 GCA_044346435.1 Burkholderiales bacterium | reverse complement strand
ATCCCGGTGTGGCGACAGGGAGTGGTGACATGCCGATTTTTATTTTGAGCGCCCGCGGCATCAGCAAAGGCGAATTCGTACCCGAACCCGGCCGGCCGCATTATCTGGAAATTCCCGACGGCCAGATGATTTCTGCGGATGAAAAATTCCGCCACAAAGCACAGGACTGGCTGGACCGCGTGCAATCGGTTGCCGATGGACGTGCCGGCCGCCGCAGCGGCGAAGCGGGTGACGTGCTGGTGCTTGTTCACGGTTACAACAATACGCTGGATGAAATCCGTCAGCGCCATGAAATGCTGCAGGCGGATCTTTCGGCGGAAGGCTGGCGCGGTCTGGTGGTGTCGTTTGACTGGCCGACCGGCAGGAGTCCGCTCAACAATCTGGAAGACCGTTCTGACGCTGCGGAAACGGCGCAATATCTGGTGAGTGGCGGTATTGGCCTGCTCATCAAGGGGCAGACACGCGGCTGCCAGACCAACATTCATCTTTTGGGCCATTCCACAGGCGCCTTCGTGATCATGGATGCGTTTATTGCGGCCGAAAAGCGCGGCGAGTATTACCGCAATGACTGGCGCATCGGCCAGGTTGCGTTTGTCGGCGCTGATGTGTCGGCCCGCAGCCTCAATGCGGATTCACAATGGGCGGAACCGATGTTCCGTCGCGTCATGCGACTGACCAATTACCAGAATGGTTTTGACGATGTCCTCGGCGTGTCGAACGCCAAGCGGCTGGGCTCCGCGCCGCGAGCCGGCCGTGTCGGACTCAGCGACAACGCGCATTCGAAGGCCGTCAATGTCGACTGCAGCGAGTATTTCGGGGAACTGGATCCCGAACTGCAGACCGGAAAGGTCGGCTGGTGGAATCATTCATGGCATTTCGGCAACCGCGTGTTTGCGCGTGATCTGGCGATGACGCTGGAAGGCCGCATCGACCGCAATTATTTGCCGACCCGTGAAAAGCGCGGTGAACATCTTGTGCTGCGGGATGCGCCGCGACCCGTACACGAGATCAAGTGGCTGGCGATGAACCGTAACTGACCGGCAATTGCCGGTCGTGCCGATCAGGGCACGGCGGGCAGTGCCGTGTCCGTCCTGCCTTTGAGGTAGCTTTCCTTGAGTTTTTTCATTGCCTCAAGATAGTCTTCCATCGTCGACTGGTTGTTTTCGTATTTGCCGGCGATCTTCTGGTACGCGGCGACGTAAGCCTGCTCGGTCATGCTCATATTGTTCTCGATCCGCGATAGTGTGGATCCACTATACGCTGCCGGTTGATGCGGCGTACGACTGAATCGTGTTGCCGGCAAGGCTGCCCGGTTCCGCGACTGCAGTTACAAACCCCGTTCAGTCCTGATTTTCCGCCGTTTCCGGAAGCGCATCGTTATTGCCGGCGGAAGCCGGCCTCGCCGCGCGTGACGCAGGCGTCTCCAGACTGATGCGGCCGAGTGCGCCGCTGCGGTAATCATTGAGCAGCGTGATTGCCGCTTTTTCCAGATCGAATTCACCGCCCTTGATGCGAAAACCGCGCCGGGCGGCCACTGCTTCGATGATGCCGGTGCCATCAATGCCCTGGCCGTCGACCGGCGTGTTGTAACGCGCATGCAGTGCTTTTGGATAACGCCCGAGCAGCGTCTCGGCGAGGAATGTTGCAACCTCGGACTCGATATAAGCGTTGGTGCCGATGATATGGCTGGCGGCGAGCATGCGGCCGTCATCGGGATGATCGATCTTCGGCCACATCAGGCCCGGCGTATCGGTCATGCTGACGGTCGGCGACAGTTCGTAGCGCGCCAGTGACTTGGTGACCGCGGGTTCGTCACCGACCTTGGCGGTGCGCTGTTTGAGCAGGGCGTTGATCAGTGTTGATTTGCCGACGTTCGGTACGCCCATGATCAGCATGCGCAGGGGCTTGAGGTTTTCATTGCGGTGCGGCGCCAGTTTTTTCGCCGCGGCGATGATTCTGTTGGCGTCGCCCGGTTTTTTGGCTGACAGCGCAATGGCGTGGGTGTTTTTCTGCGCATTGAAATACGTCACCCACTGCGGTGTTGTATTCGGGTCGGCTGCGTCGACCTTGTTCAGCACCTTGAGGCAGGGGCGCTGGCGGTGCAGGCGCAACGATTCAATCAGCGGATTGGCGCTCGCCATCGGGCAGCGTGCATCAAGTATTTCGACCACGACATCATGATCGGCCATCGCCTTTTTGATTTTTTCGACGGCGACGGCCATGTGGCCGGGGAACCAGTTGATGTTCATTTCAGATCCGGGTGAAACGCGGCTGAGTCTTGCCGTCGATGATCACGTTTTCGGCAAACATGCCGGCAGGGCGCACCCAAAGTCCGCCCTCGCCGTAGAGCGGGCGATACACCACCATGGGCTCCAGGGTTTCTGAATGCTTGGCGATACCGATCACTTCGTATTCATTGCCTTTGTAATGACGATAGCGGCCGGGCGGGATATCAACTGCAGTGACGGTCATGTGAGTCCTGGGGCGGCATGGTTTTGACATGCCCAAGACCACATTATAAACCATTGTTTATATTGGAAAATTATCTGCGCTCCGATCGGTTATAGTCCGCACTCCATGATTCCTGTTTCAGCGCTGCGCATTGCACTGGCCGGCATGGCCGCGCTGGCGGTGGCCATGGGCATCGGCCGTTTCGCCTTCACGCCCATTCTGCCGATGATGCAGGATGATTTCGGCCTGTCCATCATCAGCGGCAGCTGGCTGGCCTCCAGCAACTATCTCGGTTATCTGTTGGGCGCTCTTGTGGCGACGGCATGGCCGATGCGCAGCCGTGGCGTACTGTCAGGTTCATTGCTGGCGGTTGCGGCAACGACGATTGCCATGGGTCTCACGGAACACTTTGCGGTCTGGGCAATACTGCGTTTTGCAGCCGGAGTAGCCAGCGCGCTGATGTTCATCGCAGTATCCACGCGTTGCATGGCAGCGCTGGCGGAGCGCGGCCGACCGCAGCTCACCGGCGTGGTGTATGCCGGGGTCGGCAGCGGTGTTGCGGCCGCCGGGTTGTTGTGTCTGTTGTTGATGCAGTACGACACCGGATCGGCATGGGCCTGGCGCATTGCCGGGCTGGTGACCTTGTCTGCGGCAGTGATTGTGTTACCGGTGCTGGGTGCGATCGTATTGCCGCCGGCGCCTGAGGCAGCGCGTGGCCCGCGCGGCGGCATCAGCCGCCATGCCGGCCTGCTGGTGCTGTGTTATGGCATCTCCGGTTTTGGTTACATCATTCCCGCTACCTTTTTGCCGGTGATGGCGAAGGCGGTGGTGCAGGACGCCGCCTTGTTCGGATGGTCGTGGCCGGTGTTTGGCGTGGCGGCGGTTGCATCGACGTTTATTGCCGCGGCGCGCGCCGCGACAATCGGTTATCGCAGCGTGTGGATTGCCAGTCATTTTCTGATGGCTGCCGGCGTTCTGCTGCCGGTGATGCTGCCGGGTTTGGCTGCGGTGATCGGTTCTGCGATATTGGTTGGCGGCACCTTTGTGGTGACGACGATGACCAGCCTGCAGGTCGCCCAGGAAGTATCGCGCGGCCACGCGGCGCGGCTGGTGGCCGCCATGACCGCGGCGTTTGCGCTGGGGCAGATCATTGGTCCGGTGGTGGCGGGCGTACTGTTTGATGCCGGTTACGGATTCTCCGGCGGGTTGGTGCTTGCCGGCGTGCTGCTGGTACTGTCGGCAATACTGTTATGGCGCGCTGCGCCGGGAAAGATGAACTGATGTCTCCGATGTTGCGCAGCCTCGGGCTGATGACCCTGGGCATCCTGCTGCTGACGGCGAACGATGCCACCAGCAAATATCTGGTGCAGTCGCATCCGATTGGGCAAGTGGTCGGGTTACGCC
>JBIIZE010000257.1:0-3868 GCA_044346435.1 Burkholderiales bacterium | reverse complement strand
GATACCAGGTGGCGACCGAGCGCCAGGGCGACCATAAGCGGCCCAGCGTGGTGATGCGGCGGTCTGAGAGTTTGCGGCCCTTGTTGTAGTGCAGTTCCATCGCGCGTTGCAAACCAATGTCGGCCAGTGGAAACACGTCGGGTCGGGTCAGGTAAAAAATCAGGAACATCTCGGCAGTCCAGCGGCCGATGCCTTTGACTTCGGTCAGTTCTTCGATCAGCGCTTCGTCATCCATGTCGTGCCAGCGACCGACATCGATGGCGCCTTCGGCAAAACGCGCTGAGAGATCGCGCAGGTAATTCACCTTTTGTCCCGACAGTCCGCAGGCGCGCAGTTCTTCGACGCTCAGCCGCAGTACGCGTTTGGGGTGCATGTCGCCGACGGCTGCTGCAAAACGATCCCAGACACTTTGCGCGGCCTTCACCGAAATCTGCTGACCGACGATGGAGCGCGCCAGCGTCTGGAAGGCGTCACCCCGACTGCTCAGTGTCAGTCCCTTGTAACGCACGATCAGCGCACCCATGACCGGATCGGCAGCGCCGAGTTCACGGGTTGCGCGTTTCCAGTAGGCCGGTGTTTTCTGGAGCGTCAATTTTTTTGGCGCTTTTCCTCGCGGCGCTGCCAGGCCAGCCGCACGTAAATTTTCCAGGCATTGTCCACCAGCAGGTAACCCAGGGCCGCCAGTGTGATGGCCAACAGGGGCAGGCCGACTGCCAGCGGTTTGCCCATGGCGACCATCCAGTCGAACATCGCGGGCAACCATTGGTTCCAGGAGAGCCCTTCAGTACTGAACGCGGCAGGCATTTGGTGTTGTGCGTCGCTCAGGGTTACCAGGGCGCCATATTGGTAAGCCAGGTAATACAGCGGCACGATGGTCAGCGGATTGGTGTACAGCGTCATCAAAGCCGCGACGGGCAGGTTGACGCGGAAAATGATCGAAAGGATCACGCCGGTCAGTATCTGCAAAGGTCCCGGTATCAGCCCGGAAAACAATCCCACCGCAACTCCGCCAGCGACAGAACGCCGGTGCAGGTGCCACAGGTTGTGATGCTGCAGCCACGGGCCGAACCAGGCGACAAACCGGTTGCCGGTGATCGACTGGTGGGAGGGCAGGTATTTTCGGAAATGCTTGCGTGGCATTGCGGATTCAGCGGGTGAGTGTCGACATTGTAGCGGCTTCGGTCAGCGCCGGTTCCGGCAAGGCGTTATGGAGTGATGATCCTGCCAATCCTCTTGTTTGCGGTCGGTGTCTGGCTGCTCCAAATGCAGCCGGTCCTGCCGCCATTGGCCTTGGCGGGGTGGCTGGCTGCCGGACCGTTGCTGCTGCTGTTGCTTTGGGGTGGTGACAGTTTGTGCCGGGTTTTACGCCATGTTGTCATTCTGCTCATGGCACTGGCCTGCGGTTTCGGATGGGCGGCCTGGCTGGCGCATGTCCGGATGGCCGATGCGCTGCCGGCTGAATGGGAAGGTCGTGACATCAGGCTTGTTGGTGTTGTGGCGACATTGCCGCAAAGCTATGAACGCAGCGTGCGCTTCGAGTTCAATGTCGAAGAGGTGCAAACCGCGGAAGCAAAGGTGCCGCAGCGTATTGTGCTGTCCTGTTGGGGCGCCGGTGGCCGTGATGGATTGCCGGCACAACTGCCGGAGGTGCATCCCGGCGAGCGCTGGCAATTCACGGTGCGGCTGAAGCGGCCGCATGGCCTCGTTAATCCGCACGGCTTTGATTACGAAGCGTGGCTGCTCGAGCGCGGCGTACGGGCCACCGGTTATGTGCGCCCGAAGGGTGGGCATCTTCGGATTGAGTCCCATGTGCAATCGCCGGCTTACTCGTTTGAGCGCGCGCGCGAGCGCTTGCGCGACCGCATCCAGTCCGCGCTGGGAAATGCGCCGGCCGCAGGAGTGATTGCGGCGCTGGTGATGGGCGACCAGCGCGCCATCCCGCCGGAGCAGTGGCAGGTTTTTACACGCACCGGCGTCAATCACCTGATGAGCATTTCCGGTCTGCATGTGACCATGCTCTCCGGATTGGCTTTTGCCCTGGTTAACTTTGCGTGGCGACGCAGCTCACGTTTGACATTGGCGCTGCCGGCGGTCAAGGCGGCTGCCCTGGCGGGGCTTCTCGCAGCTCTGATTTATGCCCTTCTGGCCGGATTTGCGGTGCCGGCGCAGCGCACGGTGTTCATGCTGGTTGTAGTGGCCGTGGCGTTGTGGATGGGGCGAGCCACTGCGGCGCGGGAAGTGCTTGCCCTTGCGCTGCTGGTGGTGCTGCTGATCGATCCCTGGTCTGTGCTGGCGGCCGGTTTCTGGCTGTCGTTCGGCGCCGTGGCGATCATCCTGTTTGTCACGGCGGGCCGGCTGAAACCTGCACATTGGCTGATGGCGTGGGCGCGGGTGCAATGGGCGGTGACGCTGGCGCTGGTGCCGGTACTGCTGGCCCTGTTCCAGCAGGTGTCACTGATTTCGCCGCTGGCCAACGCACTGGCAATTCCGCTGGTCAGTTTGGTGGTTGTGCCCCTGGCACTGGTTGGCGTTGTTTTGCCCTTTGACGGGATATTGCAATTCTCCCAATGGCTTATGAATGGTTGTGTGATTGCGCTGGAATGGCTGAGCGCTTTGCCTGATGCGGCCTGGGAGCAGCATTCGCCACCGGCCTGGACTGTTGCAGTGGCATTGATCGGCACCTTCTGGCTGCTTTTGCCCCGGGGATTTCCTGCGCGGTGGGTCGGTGGGATCGCGTTTTTGCCCTTGCTGCTGATTTCGCCGGAACCGCCGCTGGAAGGGGAATTGCGGGTGACGGTGCTGGATGTCGGTCAGGGGCTGTCGGTCGTCGCGCAGACGCGTAACCATGCCTTGCTGTTTGATACGGGGCCGGCTTTCGGGACTTCGGCTGACAGCGGAAACCGGGTGATCGTGCCCTTCCTGCGGTCCTCCGGAATCCGCCGCCTGGATGCGCTGGTGCTGAGTCACGATGACATTGATCACACCGGCGGTGCTCTTTCGGTAATGCAGGCCGTGCCTGTTGTGGCGATGCTGTCCTCGCTGCCGGATCTTGATCCGATGCTGCTGATCGGGCCCGAAGAGCGGCACTGCGCGGCAGGACAGGCCTGGCGCTGGGATGGTGTGCTGTTTGAAATGTTATATCCCGATCCTGCAAGCAGGGTAGCCAGGGGATTAAAAGACAACGAACGCAGTTGCGTGCTGAAAATCACCACGGATGCCGGCAGCGTGCTGATCCCTGCCGACATCGAGCGGCATGGGGAGCGGACCCTGCTCACGACGGCTGCCGGGCAGTTGCAATCCGATGTGCTGATCGTGCCGCACCAGGGCAGCCGCACGTCCTCTTCCGAGGCATTTGTGCGAGCAGTGGGCCCGCGAACAGTGATTTTTCCAGTAGGGTATCGCAACGCTTTCCGGCACCCCCATCCCGAGGTGGTGGAGCGGTACCGTCAAATGGGCAGTGCGGCGCATTTCACCGACCGTCACGGTGCAATCATGCTGCAGTTCGGTGATCAAGGCATCAAGGTCACGCGTCAACGTGAAATCAGGCGCCGGTACTGGCTGGATCCGCCGGAACCCGGGGCCGGCAGCGACGATTCTCTGCTGTTCTGGTGAGGCAAAGCGTAACGACGTCAATGAGTTACCGTTTCCCGCTGTGGAACGGCGCGGGGGCGTTGGGCGCACTGTCAAATCTCTGTAAAATACGTTGATGCAACACACCCTCTTTAAACAATGCCGTGCCCGGGTTTACACCCTCTCAGCCGGTTTCATTGTTCTGCGTTTTTCATGAGCGAAACCCCCGCGCCCGTTGTTTCAGCTGAAGCCCCGCTGGTGGCCAAGGTTTATGGCCAGCCAATGCTGGAGCTGCCGC
>JBIIZE010000256.1:0-3870 GCA_044346435.1 Burkholderiales bacterium | reverse complement strand
CAATGTTCTCGGCTCTACCGGCAGCGTTATTCCCAAATTTCGCGAGCAGATCGCAGCGGGTGGGCCGGTAACCGTGACCCATCCTGAAATTACCCGGTTCTTCATGTCCATCCCGGAAGCCGTGCAACTCGTGCTGCAGGCCGGACTTACCAGCCGGGGTGAAGAAATTGTCGTGCTCGACATGGGCGAGCCGGTAAAAATCGCGGATCTTGCGCGGGACATGATCCGGTTGTCGGGGTTCGATGAAAACGATATCAAAATTGTCTACACGGGCCTGCGTCCCGGCGAAAAGCTTTATGAGGAACTGCTGGCGGCTGACGAGAATTCCCTGCCCACACCTCACCCCAAACTCCGCATTGCCAAAACGCGCCCGGCCCCGCCGGAATTGCTGAATGAACTGGCCGCATGGCTGGCCCGTTCAACACAGCCGGATGATGCCGTTGTCCGCACAGAACTGGCGCGATGGGTGCCCGAGTACATGCCGAAATGAGCGAAGGGGCGGCCCATGCGCAAAGAATTACCACCGGTGCCGCCGCGTTCGGGCGCTGGAGCACCATCGCCCTCGGCGTTTTCATCCCGGTATCGGTTGTAATCGACAACATTCTGTTGGCAATGGTTCTGGCGGCCTGGCTGATCGGTCGGCAGTACAAAGAAAAGCTGTCGCTGGCCTTTGAAAACCCCGTTTATCGGGCCGCATTGCTGCTGTTCGGGATCCTGCTGATCGGTACGCTCTATGGCCCTGCACCCCTGATTGATGCCGGTTCGCAACTGTCGAAGTATCTTGAACTCGCTTTGATTCCGGTTTTTGGCTGGGCTTTTTTGAATAAGCGTCAGCGCCTCATCGGGCTGCGTACACTCGCCGGGGTTTTCCTGCTGATACTGACGCTTTCCTATGCCATGAAGATCGGGATTCTCCCTCCCAATCCGGCAATGAAGGGCATCCCCGAATTGCCCCTGGTTTTCAAAAACCGGCTTACGCACAATGTTCTGATGGCATTTGCCGTTTTTTTATTCTTATGGTTTTCTCTGACCGCCGTTACACGGGGCGCAAAATTCGCCTGGATGGGGGCGGCAGGACTAAGCTTCATTAACATGACGCTCATGGTCAATGGCGCTACGGGATACCTGGTGCTGGCCGCGCTGATGTTGTTGCTGGGCTGGCAACGCGCCGGGCTCCGTGGCATTGCGGCCACCATCGCCGTTGCCGTTTTTGCAGTATTCCTGCTGACGATGATCCCGGGCCCGTTCCAGAGCCGCTCCCAGCAGATCCTCGGGGAAATCGCCCGGGAAAGCATGGATCGTCCCGCTTCAACATCGACCGGCTTTCGCATGGAGTTTTACCGGAACACCATGGCGCTCATTCAGAAAAGCCCAGTATTGGGTACCGGCACCGGCAGCTTTGCCTTGAGTTATGCCGAACAGGTCAAAGACACCGGGAGCGTTGCGTCCAGGAACCCCCACAACGAATTCATGCTGATCACCGTACAAACCGGCATCTTCGGACTGGCCGCAATGCTGTGGCTGTTCTGGCAGCAATGGCGGTTCGCACCGTTGTTGCCGACCCCGTTGGAACGTGGTCTCGCGCAGGGTCTGGTGGTGATGATGGGTATCACCTGCATGCTCAACTCCGCATTGCTTGATCACACCGAAGGCCTGCTCTATGCGTGGCTGACCGCTTTGTTGTACGCGGGATTAAAATCGGGTGATCGTCGGTCGATTTCGGGTGATTAAGTGATTAGGTGATCAGGTAATCTCCGTTAATCATCCGGCCATACAATCACTTCATTACTTAATCACTTAATCACTTAATCACGCCATTACCCACTCATGCGCGTCTCCGCCATCATCATCACCAAAAACGCCGGCACCATGATCCGGCGCTGCGTCGAGTCCGTCGCCTGGGCCGATGAAATCATCGTCGTTGATTCCGGCAGTACCGACGATACCGCGGAGATCTGCCGCGCCATGGGCGTGAAGTTTTCCGTCACTGCCGATTTCCCGGGCTTCGGCCCGCAGAAAAACCGTGCTCTGGATCAGGCCACCGGCGACTGGGTGGTTTCGATTGATGCCGACGAGTGGATCACGCCGGAACTGCGTGATGAAATGCGCGCCGCCATGGCCAATCCGACCGCGGCGGCCTACGCGGTTCCGCGGCGATCGAGTTTCTGCGGCCGTTACATGAAACATTCGGGCTGGTGGCCGGATCATGTCATCCGCCTGATCCGTCGCGATGCGGCGCGGTTCTCCGACGACCGGGCGCATGAACGGCTGCTGGTCGAGGGCGTCACGCGCAAATTAAAACAGCCGCTGATGCACGAAGCCATTTCGACCATGGACCAGATGCTCGGCAAGATGAACCTGTATTCGACCGCCAGCGCACGCATGCTGCACGAGCGCGGCCGCAAAGCCTCGCTGGCGACTGCCATACTCCACGGTACCTGGGCCTTCTTCAGGACTTATGTCTTCCGGCTCGGTTTTCTCGACGGGCGCGAAGGCTTCATCCTTGCCGTGGCCAACGCGGAAGGCTCTTATTACCGCTACGTCAAGCTGATGCTGGAAAACGGAAAGCCGCGTTGACCCCTGCAGTCATCGTCACTACGTACAACCGGCCAGACGCGCTGGCGGCGGTGCTTGAGGGTTATCTGGCGCAAACCGGGCCGCGTTTTGAGCTGCTGGTTGCCGACGACGGTTCCACCGAAGACACGCGCATGGTCGTCACCGACTATGCAGCGCGTGCAACATTCCCGCTGCGCCATGTCTGGCAGGAAGACCTCGGCTTTCGCGCGGCCGCCGCGCGCAATCGCGCCATTGCCGCCACCAGCGCCGACTACATTATTTTTACGGATGGCGACTGCATTCCGCCGCGCGATTTTGTTGCGCAACATTGCCGGCTAGCCGAAGCCGGTTATTTTCTTTCCGGCAACCGCATCCTGCTGTCGGAAAACTTTACGCAACAGGCGCTCACGCTGAAACTGCCGCTGCATGAACGGGGTCTCCCGGCTTGGCTGCTGCCCCGGTTGCGTGGCGACATCAACCGCTGGCTGCCGCTGCTGCGGCTGCCGGACAGTGATTGGCGCCGCGCGGCGCCTGATCGTTGGGCCGGCGCCAAAACCTGCAATCTCTCGGTGTGGCGCGACGATCTGGTCCGCGTCAACGGCCTGGATGAAAGTTATTCAGGCTGGGGACTGGAAGACTCCGATCTGGTGATCCGTCTGATACACGCCGGGGTACGCCATAAAAACGCGCGCTTTGCCGCACCGGTGTTTCATCTGTGGCATCGCGAAAATGACCGCAGCCGCTTGCCGGAGAACCAGCGCCAGCTCGAGGCTCTGCTCGCTTCCGATCGCGTCGCAGCGCAGCTGGGATTGAGCCAGTATTCATGAGCACCGTCGCGGACGCGCCGCGCCGGATCCTGGTCATCGTCACCCGCCGCATCGGCGACGTGCTGCTGGCCACGCCGCTGATCCGCTCGCTGAAAAACGCCTGGCCGGAATCGCGGATCGAAGTGCTGGTGTTTGCCGGCACGCAAGGGGTATTGGCCGGCAACCCGGATATTGCCGCTGTGCATACCGTCGCCGAACGACCCGGCCTGTTGCAGCATCTGGCACTACTGTTCCGCCTGTTCCGCCAATATGATCTGGCGCTGTCGCTGGTGCCCAGCGACCGGCCGACGCTGTATGCATGGATTGCCGGCCGGCGCCGGGTCGGGCTGCTGGTGGACCGGCCCGGCCAGCGCTGGAAACAGAAATTCCTTGATCTCTGGGTCGCGTTCGATCCCGACAACACTCATACGCTGCGCAACCACCTCGCGCTCGCCGCTGCACTCGACATCCCTGCGGCAGCCGACGTCGTGGTCGCGTGGCGTGATAA
>JBIIZE010000255.1:0-3872 GCA_044346435.1 Burkholderiales bacterium | reverse complement strand
TCGGCGGCATCTACAACTTCGTCACCAAGCGCGGGCTGTGCAAGGGCCGAAACTCGAAGATTTCCTGGACCCAGGTCGAAACCGGTTCGGCGATTACCTGGAAATATCCGTCCTGCGTGTTGCTCGGTGACAATTCGATCGGCGAGTTCTATTCGGTGGCGCTGACCAATCACAAACAGCAGGCCGATACCGGCACCAAGATGATCCACATCGGCAAAAACACCAAGAGCACGATCATCAGCAAGGGTATTTCGGCCGGTCACTCCAACAACAGCTATCGCGGCCTGGTGAAAATCGGCGCGAAGGCGGAGGGTGCGCGCAATTTCTCGCAGTGCGACTCGATGCTGATCGGTGCCAAGTGCGGTGCTAACACCTTCCCCTATATTGATGTGCAGAACCCGACGGCGAAGGTGGAGCATGAAGCCACCACGTCGAAAATCGGTGAAGACCAGCTGTTCTATTTCCAGAGCCGCGGCATCGGCACCGAAGAGGCGGTGTCGATGATCATCAACGGGTTCTGCAAGGACGTTTTCCAGCAACTGCCGATGGAGTTCGCCGTTGAGGCGACCAAACTCCTTGGCCTGAAACTTGAAGGTAGTGTCGGATGATCAACAGCAACGCTAAAACCATTCTCGAAGTCCGCAACCTGACGGCGACTGTCGCCGGCGTGGACATCCTCAAGGGCATCAACCTGACGGTGCGTGCCGGCGAAGTGCACGCGATCATGGGCCCCAACGGTTCGGGCAAAAGCACCTTCTCCAAAGTGCTGGCGGGCCACCCGGCCTATGAGGTCAAGGGCGGCGAAGTGCTGTTCGAAGGCAAGGACCTGTTTGCGCTGGCTTCGGACGAACGCGCCCGCGCCGGCGTATTCCTCGGTTTCCAGTATCCCGTCGAAATCCCCGGTGTCACCAATAGCGCCTTCCTGCGTCTCGCCTACAACACGGTGCAGGGTGGTCGCGGCAAGGACGAACTCGACCCGCTGGAGTTCGATGATCTGGTGCGCGAAAAAATGAAGCTGCTGGAAATGAATCCGGAATTCCTGAGCCGCAGCGTCAACGACGGCTTTTCCGGCGGTGAAAAGAAACGCAATGAAATCCTGCAGATGGCGCTGCTCGAGCCCAAGCTGTCGCTGCTCGATGAAACCGACTCGGGTCTCGACATCGATGCGCTGCGTGTGGTCGCCGGCGGCGTCAACAAGTTGCTGAACGCGGACAACGCCTGCGTGCTGGTCACGCATTATCAGCGCCTGCTCAACTACATCACGCCCGATTACGTGCACGTGATGTCGGCCGGCCGCATCATCAAGTCCGGCGACAAGTCGCTGGCGCTGGAACTCGAATCGCGCGGTTACGACTGGCTGCTGGATGACAAAAAAGCAGCCAAAAAGGCGGCGGCGTGAAGGTGACAGCCGCATCTCATTCCGGGTCTCATCCTTACGTGGCAGCGCTGCTCACCGGTAGCGCTGCGCTGCCGAAAAGTCCGGCGGCCTGGCTGGACGCGCGCCGTGCGGCGGCGCTGGAGCGCGCCAACGCGCTGTCGGTGCCGACCACGCGTGATGAAGAATGGCGCTTTACCGATTTGACCCCGCTGACCAAACTGCAGGTGCAGCCGGCCGCAGCCGCCGTCAAAGTCTCAACGACTGACATCTCGGCACATGTCGTGCCCGAAGCCGCGATGCGTCTGGTGTTTGTGGATGGTGTGCCGGCGCCGGAACTGGCGCAGCAGGGCGCATTGCCAGCCGGCGTGACAGTGATCGCCTTGAGCGATGCCCTGAAATCCCATGCCGCACTGGTTGAGCCGCATTTGGCGAACCTTGCGGCAGAGCAGGAGCTGTTTACTGCACTGAACACCGCATTTTTGCAGCACGGTGTGTTCATTCATCTGGCGAAGGACGCGCAGCTGAAAGCACCGATCCATCTGCTGTTTGTTGCGGCAGGCAATGGCGTTGCCGCCTATCCGCGCTGCCTGATCGTGGCCGAGGGCGGCGCTGAAGCCTGCGTGATCGAGGACTATGTTGCGCTGGGCGAAGAGGCTTACCTGACCAACGCGGTGACCGAAATTGCCGTGGCGCCGAACGCTTCGCTGCGCCACATCAAGCTGCAGCGCGAAAGCCAGAAAGCCTTTCACATCAGCAACTGCGCGGTGACGCTGGCGAAGGATGCGCGTTTCCAGTCCCATGCGGTGACGCTCGGCGCGCGGCTGTCTCGCAACAACCTGAACATCAGCCAGCAGGGCGAGGGCGTGAACGTCGAAATCGACGGCCTGGCGCTGATCGGCGGCAGGCAGACTGCGGATACGCACACGCTGGTGGATCACGCAAAAGCACACGGCATTTGCAAGCAGACCCACAAGACCATTGTCGGCGGCGCCGGCCATGCCGTATTCAACGGCAAGGTGTTTGTGCGTGAAGGCGCGCAACTGACGGATTCGTCGCAGCAGAGCCGCAACCTGCTGCTGTCGGACAAGGCGCGTGTCGATACCAAGCCGCAGCTGGAAATCTACGCCGATGACGTGAAGTGCGCCCACGGCGCTGCCGTCGGCCAGCTCGATGCCGAGCATCTGTTTTATTTAAAAAGCCGCGGACTGCCGGAAGCGCAGGCGCGCAATCTGCTGACCTATGCCTTCGGCGCCGAGATCATCGACCACATCCCCGTGCCTTCTCTGGTCGCTGCGCTGGAGAAGCTGGTGATGGCGCGTACCGAGGCCAGCCTGTGAGCGCACGCGACAAACTCGCGACACCGCTGGATGTCGTGGCGCTGCGCCGGGACTTTCCCATCCTCAGCTTGAAAATCAAAGATAAGCCTTTGATTTTTCTGGATAATGCAGCTTCGAGTCAGATGCCGCAGACGGTGATCGACCGCTGGGTGAAATACCGCAGCGCACAGCACGCCAATATTCACCGCGCCGTGCACTACCTGTCCGAAACCGCGACCGCGGAATACGAAAGGGCGCGACTCAAGGTCCAGGCCTTCATCAACGCCAAAGAATCGCGCGAGTGCATTTTCACCAGCGGCACCACCGACGGCATCAATCTGGTGGCACAGGGCTACGGCCGCAAATTCTTCAAGGCCGGTGACGAGATCATCCTGACGACACTGGAGCATCACTCCAATATCGTGCCCTGGCAGATGGTCGCCGAAGAGAAGGGCGCGAAAATCCGCGTGGTGCCAATCAACGATCGCGGCGAGCTTCTGGTCGAGGATTACCGCAAGCTGTTCAACGCGAACACCAGGTTCGTGGCGATGACGCACGTCTCGAACGCGCTGGGCACCATCACCCCGATTCGCGAAATGATCGCCATCGCACATGAACACGGCGTGCCGGTGCTGGTCGACGGCGCACAGGCGGCGCCGCACCTGAAGGTCGATGTGCAGGATCTCGATTGCGATTTTTATGCCTTCTCCGGTCACAAGCTCTGCGGCCCGACCGGCATTGGCGTGTTGTACGGCAAGGCCGCGCTGCTCGAAAAAATGCAGCCCTTCAAGGGCGGTGGCGACATGATCCTGTCGGTGACCTTCGAAAAAACCACCTATGCGCCGATTCCCGCCAAGTTCGAAGCCGGCACGCCGCCGATCGGCGAAGCGATCACGCTGGGTGCGGCCATTGATTACCTGACGGCCATCGGTATCGAGCGCATTGCCGCCCACGAAACCGATTTGCTGGACTATGCGACCGATCAACTCAACCGCATGCCCGGCGTTCGCCTGATCGGTACCGCCGAAAAAAAGGCTGCCGTGCTGTCGTTCGCGCTCGACGGCGTGCATCCGCATGACGTCGGTTCGCTGCTCAATGACGACGGTGTGGCGATCCGCACCGGCCACCACTGCGCGCAGCCGGTGATGCAGCGTTTCAAGGTGCCGGCGACGTCGCGC
>JBIIZE010000254.1:0-3882 GCA_044346435.1 Burkholderiales bacterium | reverse complement strand
GCGGTGGCGACGCTGTCGCTGCAGGCCAAGGATTATCCCGCTGCCGAACTGCAATTGCGGCGCGCGCTGGAGATCAACCCCAAAGACCCGGATGTGGTGAGGTTGTACCTCGGCCAGGTCAACGAGGAATTGAAGCGTGACGAGCAGGCGCTCAAGTGGTATTCCAGCGTGAGTCCCGGAGGAGAACAGTTCATTGCAGCCCAGGCGCGGTATGCCGGGGTGCTGGCCCGGCAGGGCAAAATGGCGGAAGCGCGAAAATACCTGCAGGACGTGCCTGCCGGTGATGCGCAGCAGCGGCTGCAATTGATACTGGCTGAAGCAAGCCTGTTACGAGACGCGCACGCGTATCAGGAAGCTTTTGAATTTCTCGGCGCGGCGGTGGCGAAAACTCCTGACGTACCGGATCTGATGTACGACTATGCGATGGCCGCCGAAAAGGTCAACCGCATGGATGTCCTGGAGGCCAATCTTCGGCGGGTCATCGCGATGCGTCCGACGCATGCGCATGCCTACAATGCCCTTGGATATTCGCTGGCAGACCGCAATGAACGTCTGGCAGAAGCGCGCACCCTGATTGAAACCGCGCACAAGCTGGCGCCCGAGGATTCGTACATTCTCGACAGTCTGGGCTGGGTACTGTTCCGCCAGGGGCAGTTTCAGGAGGCGCTCGGCTACCTGCAGCGCGCCCATGAGGCGCGGCCCGATGCCGAAATTTCTGCCCATCTGGGCGAGGTCCTGTGGGCGCTGGGCCGCCAGGCTGAGGCGCAAAAGGTGTGGGCGGAAGCGTTGCGCGGCCAGTCGAAGAATGACGTGCTTCAGGGCACCATCAAACGACTCGCGCCTGCGATCCTGCAATCGGCGCAATGAGGGTTGTCCGCGCTTTCGCGGCTTTGCTGTTGTCGGGACTGCTGACGGCCTGCGTCTCGGTTGCACCCGGATCACGCCCGCCCGCCGCCGACTTCGACATGCTCGGCCGCGTGCTGATCAGCGGGGAGGGACGGGCATTTTCCTCCAATCTGCGCTGGCGCCATGATGCGTCCGGAGACGAGCTTTGGCTGATGTCGCCGGTGGGTCAGACGCTGGCCCACATCATCGCTGATGACGCCGGCGCTGTTCTCACCACGCCGGATCTGCAGGAGTATCGGGATCGTTCGGTCGAAAGTCTGACACGGCGTGCGCTGGGCTGGCCGCTGCCTCTGAGCGGATTGCACTACTGGATTCAGGCGACGCCCATACCGGGTGAAAATCCGGCGGTATCCACTCGCGATGACGCGGGTCGATTGGAGTTGCTGGAGCAGACGGGCTGGAGTATCCGCTACAACTATCCCGCTGAACCGGGCGCTGTACTGCCGCGGCGGCTTGATTTGAATCGCAGCGGACAGCAGATCCGGCTGGTGATCGATTCCTGGCGCAGCAGGGATGCGCCATGAGCGTACTGATCGCCTTTCCGGCGCCGGCAAAACTGAATCTGATGCTGCGCGTCGTCGGACGCCGCGCCGATGGTTATCACCTGCTGCAGACGGTGTTCCGGTTTATCGGGCATGGTGACGAGGTGCGGCTGCGGGTGCGTCGCGACGGCGTGATTGCTCGGCTGAGACCGGTGGCAGGCGTAGCCGAGTACGAAGACCTGACGGTGCGTGCGGCGCGGGCGCTGCAGACGGCGACCGGTTGTGAGCTGGGGGCTGACATCGACCTCGAAAAGCGGCTGCCGATGGGCGGCGGGCTGGGCGGTGGCAGTTCCGATGCGGCCACAGTGCTGCTGGCGCTGAATCATTTGTGGCAGACCGGCCTGTCGCGCAAGCGTTTGCAGGCGCTGGCCTTGCCGCTGGGGGCGGACGTGCCGGTTTTTGTCTATGGCCAGAGTGCCTTGGCCGGGGGTGTTGGTGAGGAATTGACCCCCCTGACATTGCCGCCGGCCTGGTATCTGGTGCTGTCGCCCCCGGTAGCCGTACCGACGGTCAAGGTTTTCCAACACCCTGAATTGAAAAGGGACTCGGAAAAGGTTAAAATCCAAGGCTTTTCCGTGCCCCGGGGCAATGATCTGGAACCGGTGGTTTGCCGGGAGTATCCCGAGGTGGCGCGGCATCTGGAGTGGCTCAACCAATATGGTGAGGCACAGATGACCGGCTCGGGCGCCTGCGTTTTTGCGGCGTTTGCGGATGAAGAGGCTGCGCGGCTGGTGTTGGCAGCGTGTCCGGCAACGATGCGGGGGTTTGTAGCCCGCGGGCTGGAAGTGCATCCGCTGCACGGTCTGGCGGAAGATTTTGACGGCTGACGCGACAGCGGCGCCGGCAGTTTTGCAGCATCGGTTGGGGAGTCGCCAAGCTGGTTAAGGCACCGGATTTTGATTCCGGCATGCGAAGGTTCGAATCCTTCCTCCCCAGCCACTCGTATTCGGCAGTTTTCCGGCTGTTGTTCGACGGCCGTATTCGACGCGGTTCATCAGGGGGTGTGTGGTGGCTTTGGACAGGATGATGGTATTCACCGGCAACGCCAATCCGCGACTCGCGGAAGCGGTGGTCGGCCATCTCGACATCCACATCGGCCGCGCCAAGGTCGGTCGATTCAGCGACGGCGAAGTGGCCATCGAGATCCTCGAAAACGTCCGCGGCAAGGACGTGTTCATCCTGCAGTCGATCTGCGCGCCGACCAATGACAATCTGATGGAACTGCTGGTGATGGTTGATGCGCTCAAACGCGCCTCCGCCGGCCGTGTTACCGCTGCTATTCCCTACATGGGTTATGCGCGACAGGACCGCCGCCCGAATTCGGCGCGGGTGCCGATTACGGCAAAGGTTGTGGCCAACATGATGAGCAGCGTCGGTGTTGATCGCGTGCTGACCATGGACCTGCATTCCGAACAGATTCAGGGCTTCTTTGATATTCCGGTGGACAATATCTACTCCGGCCCGATCATGCTGGGCGATGTCTGGAAGCAGAACTTCAGTGAACTGGTTGTGGTGTCGCCCGACGTCGGCGGCGTAGTGCGCGCAAGGGCACTGGCCAAGCGTCTGGAAGCCGATCTCGCCATTATCGACAAACGCCGTCCGCGTCCCAATGTAGCGACGGTGATGAACATCATCGGTGAAGTCGCCGGTCGCACCTGCGTCATCGTTGACGACATGGTTGATACCGCCAATACGCTGTGCGAAGCCGCCGCTGCGCTGAAAAAGCAGGGTGCGCAGAAGGTCATTGCCTATTGCACGCACGCGGTGTTGTCCGGTCCGGCGATTGAACGTATTACCAATTCCGCGCTGGACTCGATCGTGGTGACGGATACGATTCCGCTGACCGAGGCCGGTCGCAATTGCGCGAAGATCCGCGTGCTGACCGTTGCCGGACTGCTGGCGGAAACGATGCGCCGGATCAGCGCCGAGGATTCGGTCAGTTCGCTGTTCGTTGAATAGTTTTTTAGTGGAGGCCGGTTTACCGCCGGTTTCCTTTTTAACGCGGGGCAGTCTGGTCGCGGACCCCCGCAACACAGGAGAGCAACATGAAAATTGAAGTTACCGCGTTTCCGCGTACGAGCCAGGGCAAGGGTGCGAGCCGCCGCCTGCGTACGACGGGTCGCGTTCCGGGCGTCATTTATGGTGCCGGTGTGGACGCGCAAAGTGTCGAGTTCGACCACAAGGCGCTGCTGCGCCACCTGAAACTCGAGGCTTTTCATTCCTCGATTCTGGATCTGACGGTTGAAGGCAAGAAAGACCGCGTGCTGCTGCGCGACTTCCAGATGCATCCCTTCAAGGAACAGGTCCAGCACGTCGATTTCCAGCGCATTGATCCGAAGAAGAAGATTCATATGGCGGTGCCGCTGCACTTCCTGAATGCCGAGATCGCGCCGGGCGTGAAACTGGGCAAAGGCGTTGTTCAGCACATCATCAA
>JBIIZE010000253.1:0-3887 GCA_044346435.1 Burkholderiales bacterium | reverse complement strand
CTTCATCGCATCGATTCCGGAGCCAAACAGTCATGAAACTGACACGAGAACAAACCAGGACACTGGCCGCTGCGGTGGGACTGGATATACCCGATGCGGACATTGATAACGTCGCTCTGCGTACATCGGCATTGCTGGCGTCCATGGCCCGAATGGAGGCTGAGCTGGGCCCGGAAATGGATGCGGTTGAACCGCTGCCACCCGTATTTCCAAGGGAAGATTTTTCTTGAATCCGGGTTTGTGCCGCATGGCAAGAACCTTGCTCTGTTAATACTGCGGCGGCAATATGTCAGCTGCTCAGCAGTCTGAAATATCTACAAATATTCAAAGGAATCAAATAGTTATGATTAATACTCGTTTATTGGCACTCCCGGTCCTGGCGTTGGCGACGTGCACCATCAGTCCGCTCGCTGCCGCACAAGCGGTCAAAGCTGGTGCCGATTACCCCAATCGACCCGTCAGGCTGGTGGTTTCGGCCGCGCCCGGCGGCAGCAGCGATGGTGCCGCGCGAGTGATTGGCCAGCGCCTTGGTGAAAAATGGGGACAGCAAATTGTGATCGATAACCGCGGCGGGGCGGGCGGCATACTGGGTGCGGGCACCATTGCACAGGCGCTGCCGGACGGTTACACCATCGGCATGGTATCCCTCCGTTTTGCAGTCAATCCCAGTCTGCTCAAGGTGCCGTTCGATACCGTCAAGGATTTCACCCAACTGACCATGACGGCAGCCGTGGGCAACGTGCTGGTGGTAAATACCAAATCGACTATTCAAACCGTCAAGGAACTCGTCGCACAGGCCAAGGAAAAACCGGGTCAGCTGACCTTTGCTTCTTCGGGCATTGGCGGTGCGCCGCATCTGGCCGGAGAATTTTTCGCGATGCAGACCGGAACCAAACTCCAGCACATCGCCTACAAGGGCGGTGGTCCGGCCATCATTGACCTGCTGGCCGGCAGCGTGACCATGAGTTTTGCGTCACTGACTTCGGCATTGCCGCATATCAAGAGCAACCGCCTGCGTCCACTGGCCGTTGCGGCAAAAACGCGCGCGCGTCAGCTTCCCGATGTGCAGACCATGAAGGAGGCGGGAGTTGGCGAAATTGCCGTGCTTGATTGGCAGGGCATGCTTGGCCCCAAAGGCCTGCCGAAACCCATTACCGACAAGCTGTCCGGTGAAATCCGCAGCATTCTGAAAGAGCCGGCGGTTGAAACCCGTTTTGATGCCATGGGTCTTGATGTCATTGCCAGTTCCCCTGAGGAATTCCGGAAAATGATTGAAGAAGAAGTCAAACGTTGGGCGCTGGTGGTCAAAGCAGCCAACATCAAGGTTGATTAAGCCGATGTCATTGTCATTGAAAACTCGCGAGGGGCTCGGCACCCGTGGCTAAACCGAAAATCTGCATTGTCGGCACCGGCGGAACCATCGCTTCCCGTTACGACAAAAAACTCGGCGGCCATGTGTCTGCAGCCACTGCGCAGGATCTCGTGGCAGCCGTTCCCGAACTGCAGGATGTTGCCGATATCGAAGTCGTCGAGCATTCGAACATCAACAGCGCGCTGATGGATACGCCGACGGCATTCGCGCTGCGTGACACCCTGCGCCGCGTGCTGGCGGATGACGCCGTCGCCGGCGCAGTGGTCACACACGGCACGGCCACCCTGGAGGAGTCAGCCTACCTGATGGATCTGACCGTGGGCAGCGAAAAGCCCATCGTGTTCACCGGCGCGCAGCGCAATGCCGACGAAAAAGATCCGGATGGACCGCGAAATATTCACTACGCGGCCATGATTGCGGCGGATCCCGATGCGCGGGGCCGGGGGGTGATGGTCTCGCTCGGCAGCCAGATTCATGCTGCGCGCGACGTCACCAAGATCAACCCCGAGGTGCTGACCTGCTTCGGCGCACGTGATGGCGGTCCCATCGGGGCCGTATCGAAATACGGTGCTGCATTTTTCTCGATGCCGCAGCGGCGGATTCATCTGGAGGTTGATCATGTCCGCGACAACGTGCACATCATCCGCATGGGGCAGGGCGGCAATGATCTGCTTTTCCGCGCCTGCATCGCCGGAAAAGTTGACGGCATCATCATCGAAGGCACCGGTGGCGGCAATGTCAACGGGCCGTTTTACGAAGGTGCCTGCGCGGCGCTGGAGGCGGGTATACCGGTGATCGCCGGTCTGCGTCTGTCGTCGGGCGCGCCGCATCTCGGAAAAGGTTATCCGGGCTCATTCCAGAGCCTGCTGGCCAAGGGCGCGATTTCCTCCGGGTACCTGAGCGGCATCAAGGCGCGGATTCTGCTGATGGTTGCACTGTCCAGCACCAGCCAGCGTGAGCAGTTGAAAGCCATTTTCAAGGCTGCGGGCGGCTGACAAGCCGGGACCCGCAGTATCAACAACAGGCATTTAATTTTCTGGAGAATCAGGTTATGCGTGCAGCTGCTGTAGTGATTTCGCTTTTTGCGTCGATCCTTGCGCCGTCAATTGCCGACGCCCAGAACTGGCCCACGCGGCCGGTGCGGCTGATCAGCCCGTTTGCACCCGGGGGCGGTGCAGACATTACCTCCCGGGCTGTGGCACAGAAGCTGTCCATCTCGCTGGGGCAGCAGGTACTGGTGGAAAACCGCGGTGGCGCCGGCGGCATGATCGGCGTGGATATCGCGACCAAATCACCGGCGGACGGTTATACCGTGGTCATGGGCACCATCGGGCCGATTGCGATCAATCCCAGCCTCTACAAAAAAATGACCTATGACCCGATGCGCGACCTGATCCCGGTTTCACAGGCCGCCAATGCGCTGAACGTTCTGGTGGTGCATCCGTCACTGCCGGCGAAAAACGTCAAGGAGATGATCGCCATTGCCAAGGCGCGTCCCGGCCAGATGAATTACGGCTCTTCGGGTCCCGGTGCTACCGACCATCTGGCAGGCGAACTGTTCAATGTGCTGGCCGGCGTGAAAATGGTTCACGTGCCTTACAAAGGCGGCGCACCGGCGATGCTGGATCTCGTATCGGGCAACGTGCAAGTCGTATTTTCCACCGTCAGCACCGCGATCGCCGCGATGGATTCCAAACGCGTACGGCCGCTGGCGATGACCGGCAATCAGCGTTTTGAACTGATGCCGGAACTGCCGACGGTAGCTGAGGCCGGCCTGAAAGGCTTTGAGGTCAATAACTGGTACGGGATTTTTCTGCCGGCAGGCACGCCGAAGGACATCGTCACGCGGCTGAATGCCGATGTGGTCAAGGCGCTGGCCGCACCGGATGTGAAGAAAAGGCTTCTTGAGGCCGGCATCGTTGCGACATCCAGCAGCCCCGAAGGCTTTACGGCTTATGTCAAAGCCGAAACCGCCAAATGGGCGAAAGTCATCAAAGACGCCAATATCAGCGTCGAATAAGACAGCGGCAGGGCGGCGCCATGCAGGCGCCACCGGCCCCGATCAGCGGCCGTATAACGCGTTAGTCCAGCGCGCGACCTCAAACAGATAACGGTCCGTATCCCGGCGGGTCACCAGCTGCACCCCGATTGGCAGCTTGTTCGGACCACTGAACAGCGGCAGCGTGATCGACGGATTGTGGCAGGCTGTCCAGATCGAACTGAAGGCGGCTGAACCGGTTGCGTTCAGGCCAACCGGCGGCTCACCCGGCGCCGAAGGCGTCAGGATCACATCGTAATCACGGAAAATGTCATCGAGCTGCAACCGCAGCGCTTCAGCCTGGGCGCGGGCTTCGCGATACTGTTCAAAGCTGTAAGCCAACCCGTGTTTCAGCCGGTTTTCACGCAGCGTTTTGCTGATCATCTCGTAGTGATGATTGATTTCCCAGGCACGGTTGCGGGCAAACTCAAAACTGGAAATCCGCTGGTGAATTTCTTCGATCGGATCAAAGCTGGC
>JBIIZE010000015.1:0-14831 GCA_044346435.1 Burkholderiales bacterium | reverse complement strand
GTGGTTGCCGCTTCGCCAAGGTGCTTGGTCAGATCGGCTTCGCGCAGTTTCAGCGTGGTGCGATCATTGGCGCCGTCATCCAGAGGGATGTCGGGCGTGATGCCCTTGGCCTGGATCGAGCGGCCTTTCGGCGTGTAATAACGCGCCGTGGTCAACTTGATCGCGGTGTTGTTGCCCAGGGGCAGGATCGTTTGCACCGAGCCTTTGCCGAAGGTCTGCTGGCCCATGACTACGGCGCGGTCATGGTCCTGCAGCGCGCCCGCGACAATTTCGGATGCCGAGGCGGAACCGCCGTTGACCAGCACCACCATCGGTACGGTCTTGGCCTCAGGCGGCAGGCGCTTGAGGAAGTCATCCTTGCTGCGGCCGCGCAGATAATGTTCCGGTGTCGCGTTGAGTTTCATCTTCGCGTCTTCGGTGCGGCCGTCGGTGTACACCACCAGTGCGTTTTTCGGCAGGAACGCCGCAGACACTGCGACGGCGCCGTTGAGCAGACCGCCCGGATCGTTGCGCAGGTCAAGGATCAGGCCTTTCATCGGGCCGGTGTTCTCCTTGAACATGCGTTCGATCGCACGTGCCATCGTGTCGCCGGTGTGTTCCTGGAACTGCGAAACGCGGACATAGGCGTAACCCGGCTCCAGCAGCTTCGATTTGACGCTCTGGATCTTGATCACGGCGCGGGTCAGCGTCACCACGAGCGGTTTGGTCTCGCCCTTGCGCACGATGGTCAGCACGATCTGCGTGTTGGGTTTGCCGCGCATGCGTTTGACGGCATCGTTGAGCGTCATGCCTTTGACCGAGGTGTCGTCGAGTTTGACGATCAGGTCGCCGGCTTTAAGTCCGGCGCGGGAAGCCGGGGAGTCGTCGATCGGCGAGACCACACGAACAAAGCCGTCTTCCATGCCGACTTCGATGCCGAGTCCGCCGAACTCGCCCTGGGTGCCGACCTGCATTTCCTTGAAGGCTTCCTGATCCAGGTAGGCCGAGTGCGGATCGAGGCCGGTCAACATGCCGTTGATGGCTTCGGTGATGAGCTTTTTGTCTTCGACAGGCTCGACATAATCGCTCTTCACCCGACCGAAGACCTCGGTAAACGCGCGCAACTCTTCAATGGGCAACGGCCCGGCAGCACTGCGCTGGGCAATGGCGGAATAATTCAGGCTGATCGCGACGCCAATTACGACGCCACCAACGACCAATCCTAACTGTTTGATTTTGCTGCGCATTTCAACTCCTGCCGCAATCGCGGCTGATGGTGCCACTAACGTAATTTGACCCAGGTAAGGGGGTCGAATGGTTTGCCCGCATGACGCATTTCAAAGTATAGCCCCGATTCTGCATTGCCGCCGCTGTTGCCCACGGTTGCAACGGTGTCGCCACCGCGGATGGAGTCGCCCACCTGTTTGAGCAGGGCTTCCGCGTTCGCATACAACGTCATGTAGCTGTCACCATGGTCAACAATCAGCAGGTTGCCGAAACCGCGCAGCCAGTCGGCATAGACCACGCGGCCACCGGCGACCGCTTTGACATCCTCGCCGTTGCGGGCAGCAATAAAAACGCCTTTCCAGGTAATGCCGCCGTCTGAACGTGGACTGCCAAACCGGCCCCCAAGTTCCCCGCGCACCGGAAGGGCCAGCGTTCCGCGCATGGCGGCGAAGGTGCCGCCGCCGCTGTCGCCCGGCACAGAATCGCTGCGCGGACGCGGTTTGCTGCCCTCAACCGGTTTTTGCGCCCGCTGCGGCCGTTGTGGTTGTTGCTGGACCAGCCGCGTCAACTGGTCGATCAGCCGGGTCAGGCGGTTTTCGTTGTTCTGCAGGACACGGATCTGCTGCTGCTGGGCGCGGATGTCGCGCGAAACCTTGGTCAAAACCTGGGCGCGGGCGCGTTTTTCGTTCTCCAGCCGTTTTTTCTGGGTCGCCTGTTCTTTGGCGATACGGGTGATCGCTTCGGTCTCCTCGGCGATCTCGCGGGTCAGCCGGTCTAGTTCGGCGAGATTGCTGCGAAGGCCGTCGACCAGTTGCGCGCGGGAGCGCGCGATGTAGGCGAGATAGTGCAACTGGCGCGCCATGTCGTTGGGGTTTTCCCGCGCCAGCACCAGCCGCAGGGCATCGGGTTCGCCCTGCAGATACTGCCGGCGCAGCATGCGTCCGAGCATTTCCTGCTGGGATTGCATGCGGGTTTTGGTGTCCTGGGATGTTTTGCGCAGCGAAGCCAGTTTGGTGCCGGAATCGCGCGCCTGACGGGTCAGATCACGCAATTCGCGGTTGGCTTCGGAAATTGCCTGTTCGGATTCGCGCAGCGCGTCCGAAGCTTCACTTTTGCTTTCTTCCGCGGCAGCGAGTTTTTTCTGCATCGTCGAGATGCGGCCGCGGAGCTCCTGCAGTTCATCCTGGGCCTGGTTTGCCGTGGTGGCGGCGCCGGCAAGAGCCGGCGCGAGGGCCAGGGCGAAAATCAGCAGTGATGCGATGCGGGTCACGCAAACTCGAGTAACGACCGACCGGTCATCGCCGGCGGTTTGGGCAGGCCCATCATCGACAGCAGCGTCGGCGCGACATCCTGCAGCGCACCGCCGTCGGCGATTTTTGCCTTGCGGCCGATATAGAGCAGCGGCACCAGATTCAGCGTATGCGCGGTATGCGGCTGCTGCGATTCCTCGTCGCGCATGGTTTCGGCGTTGCCATGGTCGGCGGTGATCAGCACTTCGCCACCGGTTTCACGCATCGCTTCGACGGCACGTCCGATGCATTCATCCAGCACTTCGACGGCGCGGGTTGCTGCGGCGAGGTTGCCGGTGTGGCCGACCATGTCGCCGTTGGCGAAGTTGCAGATGATCGCGTCGAACTGACGCGAGTTGATTGCTGCGACCAGCTTGTCGGTGACTTCGCGCGCGCTCATCTCCGGCTGCAGATCATAGGTGGCGACCTTGGGCGAGGGCACCATGATGCGTTCTTCGCCGGCATAAGGTGTTTCAACGCCACCGTTGAAAAAGTAGGTGACATGCGCGTACTTTTCGGTTTCGGCGATGCGCAACTGCTTCAGTCCCTGTTTCGACAGATATTCACCGAAGCCGTCGCGGATCTGCTGCGGCCCGAAGGCGGCCGGGATATGGGCGAAATCCTCACCGTAACTGGTCAGTGTGCAGTAGTAACCCAGTTTCGGCACATGTTTGCGCGCAAAACCGGCAAAGCCGGCATCGGTCAGCGCGGTGGTCATCTGCCGCGCACGGTCCGAACGGAAATTCATGAACATCACCGCATCGCCGTCCTTCATCCGTACCGGCTGTGCGCCGGCGGGCACGATGGCGGTGGCTTTGACGAATTCGTCGGTTTCGTTACGCGCGTAAGCGGCGTGCAGGCCGGCCACTGCATCCGGTGCGGTGTAGGCGCTTTCTCCACCGGTGATCAGGTCATAGGCGGTTTGCACGCGTTCCCAGCGCTGGTCGCGGTCCATCGCGAAATAGCGCCCGCAGATCGAGGCGATCTGCGCATTGCCCAGCGCGCGGCATTTTTCTTCGAGGGCGATGAGAGAAGCTGCAGCGCTTTGCGGCGGCGTGTCGCGACCGTCGAGAAATGCGTGGACGTAGATTTTTTTCGCCCCTTTTTTGGCGGCGAGGTCGAGCAGTGCATGGATCTGTGACTCATGGCTGTGCACGCCGCCGGTCGACAGCAGTCCCAGCACATGCAGTGCGCCGTTCGCTGCGGTTTTGATCAGCGTGTCCAGCACGGGGTTGGTCGCGAATTCGCCGGTTTCGATGGCGTGCTCGATCTTGGTGTAGTCCTGATAAACCACGCGGCCGGCGCCGATGTTCATGTGGCCGACTTCGGAGTTACCCATCTGCTGCGCCGGCAGGCCCACCCATTTTTCGGAGGCGTCGATGATGGTGTGCGGACAGGTTTTCCAGAGCACGTTCCAGTGCGGTTTGCGCGCCTGGCAGATGGCGTTGTCGTCGCAGTCTTCGCGATGGCCGAAGCCATCGAGGATGATCAGCAGTGCGGGTGTTATCTTCATGATTTTACTGAATTATTCGGCATGTTCTGTTAAAGTATAATTCTAATCCATTTCAATTCGCCTGAGTGCGTCCGGGTGCCCAGATGACTGATGCTGTCGCGTTGCGAGAACAATTGCTGAAAAAGCAGGAGCATATCGACATGGCATCGCGGGCGCTCAAGGCCATCGCCCATCCGCTGCGGCTGAAGATTCTGTGCGTGCTTGGCAACGAAGAACTGAGCGTGCAGGAAATCGTCGACTGTGTCGGCACCTCGCAGAGCAATATTTCCCAGCATCTGGCGATCCTGCGCGAAAAAGATGTGTTGCGCACCCGCAAGGACGCCAACCGGGTGTTCTACCGCATCGGTGACGAGCGCATGCTGACGCTGATCGGCATGATGCGTGAAGTGTTCTGCGGCGCGGACGACTGAGCGCAAGGTTAAGCGCCGCGGCCCGTCATCCCCGGCGTTTTTCATGAAATCTCCACCGTTGTTCGCCTGCTTCAGCCTGCTGTGCACCGTACTGCTGTGCACCTTGCCGTTTCTCCAGCCGTATCACCTGTATCCGCTGACCTCGTTTTATTCCGAGTGGCTGGCTTTTGTGCTGGGCCTCGGCGTGATGACAATATGGCTCGACAGCCGTTTGCAGGAACGTGCCGAGGTGCCGTGGGTGGCATTGTCGCCATTTGCGCTGGCAGTTCTGCTGATGGTCCACGGCTTGCTGGGCTGGTCGCCGTATTTCGGTCAGGCGCTGACGGGTGCGTTGTATCTGGGCTGGGCGGGTTTGATGGTGATGGCCGGCCGTGCGCTGCTGCGCATCTGGGGCTTTGAAAAGCTCAGCCTGATCATCGCTTCAGCGCTGGCGTTCGGCGCGCTGCTCAGCGCCGCCGTCGGCATTATCCAGTTCTACGACCTGAAGTCGCCGCTCAATGCCTGGATTGCCCAACCCAGAGGCGCCGCGTTGTTCGGTAATCTTGCCCAGGCCAATCACTTCGCCAGTCATGCGACGTTGGGGCTGCTCAGCCTCGCGTATCTGTCGTTGCGCGGACGCCGCGCAGCCTGGATCGCCTTGCCCTGCACGCTGCCGCTGCTGTTTGTGCTCGGACTGTCAGGGTCGCGCAGCGTCTGGCTGTTTCTGTTGACCGCTTTGTTGCTGGCGGCCGGAGTACGTGCGGTGGTTCGCGATGAGACCAATAAACGTTTGTTCATCGTGGTCGGCGTGCTGGTCATCATCTATTTTCTGATGCAGTTGGTGGTGCAGGCCGGCTGGATCCGTCCGGCCGCACAGGAGGCGGTGACCGCCGTTGACCGGCTTTTCGGCAGCCCGGGCAGTATCAGCGACCGATTCAGGCTTTGGGACGCGGCCTGGGCCCTGTGGCTGGAGCATCCGCTGCATGGCGTGGGTTGGGGCGGATTTGCCGCAGCTTATTACCAGCATGTGACCGCGATCGACGCCGACAATCTGTTCGGGCTGTACCAGAACAGCCACAACATTGTGCTGCATCTGCTTGCAGAGACCGGCCTGATCGGCGGACTGCTGCTGGTGGTTCCGCTGCTGGTCTGGGCCATCCATGTCGTCCGCGCGCCGCGAGACCCCCGGCTTTGGTGGCTGCTGGGGCTGACCGGGGTCTTCGCCATTCACAGCCTGCTGGAATATCCGCTCTGGTATGCCTATTTCCTCGGTGTCGCCGCCTTGTTGCTCGGCATCGCCGACACGCCGTTCCTGGTCATGCGCAGAATCCGCCTGCTGGCCATCGTGCTGCTGCTGGCCGGCGGTTTTAATCTGGCAGCGCTGTGGACTGACTACCGGACCTTTGAGCGAATTTTTAATCCGAAACCCCATGAATTGCCGCCGGCCAATCTGGCGGCGTTGATGACCGGTTTGCACCGCGATCCCATGCTGATGCCCTATGTTGAGCTCTCGACTGCGCTGGCTTTGAATTTTGACGAGACAGGGCATCAGCAGCATCTGTTTCTGAATTCCCGGGCGCTGCGTTTTTCGCCGCAGCCCAGGCTGGTTTACCGGCAGGCGCTGCTGCTGGCGCTGACCGATCAGCCGCAAGAGGCCCGGGAGCAGTTGCTGCGCGCGCGGCGGGCCTACCGGGAACCCCGGGAGTTTGCGGTTGAACTGGCGCGGCTGGCGCGGATTCATCCGGCGCGCATGCGGCCTCTGCTAGAATCTGCCCCTCGTGGCACCCGGAATTCACCCTGAATAGAGCTCGAATGGAATCCTTTTTCGTTTATTTGCAAAAAAGCCCGTACAACATGATGTTGTTCGGCGGCGCACTGGCCAGCGGCGCGCTGCTGCTGTGGCCATTGCTGATGCGGCCGTTCCGCGCCGGCAGCGAAGTCACCGCTTTTGCCGCGG
Organism: Burkholderiales bacterium; assembly: GCA_044346435.1. GTDB lineage: Bacteria > Pseudomonadota > Gammaproteobacteria > Burkholderiales > SG8-41. The sequence goes on along the minus strand of JBIIZE010000015.1, from coordinate 8,477 downwards.
TGCAGTTGATCAACCGCAAGGACGCTGTCGTCATTGACGTGCGCGACATCGGCGAATTCGAAGCGGGGCATATTGCCGGTGCACGACATGTTCCGGAGGCGCAACTCGCCGAACGTGTGCATGAACTGGAAAAATTCAAGGATCGCCCCGTCATCCTCGCCTGCCGCACCGGCTCGCGTTCGGGCTCGGCGGTCAAAACCCTGCGCGGCAAGGGATTCACCGAGGCAGTGAATCTGGGCGGCGGCATCGTCGCCTGGGAGCAGGCCGGGATGCCGTTGCAGAAGAAATAATTGATTGCGAGGATGTGATAACCATGGCCAAGGTCACCATGTACTCCACCCAGGTCTGTCCGTATTGCCAGATGGCGGAGCGCCTGCTGCGCAGCAAGGGTGTTGCAGAAATCGAGAAAATCCTGATCGACAAGGATCCGGCGCAGCGCACGGCGATGATGGAAAAAACCGGTCGTCGCACCGTGCCGCAGATTTATATCGGCGACACCCACGTCGGCGGTTATGACGATCTGGCCGCCCTGGATCGCGCCGGCGGTCTTGATCCGCTGCTCGCCGCCTGAATAAAACAACTGGAACAAAACAATAATGAGCGAATCACCGCAAGCGCCGCAAACTGAACAGCCGCAGCAGGCCCAGTTCAACATCGAGAAGATTTACCTGAAAGATCTGTCGCTGGAAATTCCCAACGCACCGCAGATTTTTCTGCAGGTGGAGAACCCCCAGATCGAAATCAGCGTGCATACCGGCGCTGCAGTGCTCGACCCGTCGGGGCTCTACGAGGCCGTGCTGACGGTCACCGTGACCGCCAAAATCGCCGACAAGACCGTGTTTCTGGTCGAGGCCGCGCAAGCCGGCATTTTTCGCATCCTCAATCTGCCACCGGCGGAAATTGATGCCGTCCTCGGCGTGTTGTGCCCTAGCACGCTGTTGCCTTATGCCCGTGAGACCGTGGCGAGCGTGCTGGTGCGTGCCGGCTTCCCGCCGGTGATGCTCCAGCACATGAGTTTTGATGCCGCCTATCAGGAGCGCCTGCATCAGTTGCAGCAGGCGCAGGCGGCGCCGACCGGCACCGTCAACTGAAGACCGCGCCATGCGCCTTCTGCTGATAGCCCTTGTGCTGGCGTCGGCGCTGGGCGCCGGCGTGGCCAGTGCTGCCGAGTTCCGCTCGGCCGGAGAGGTCGCAGTCATTCTGTACGACGCGCCTTCGGTCAAGGCGCGCAAACTCTATATCGTCAATCAGGGCTACCCGCTCGAAGTCATGGTGCAGGTCGAGGGCTGGATCAAGGTGCGTGATGCCACAGGCACGCTGGCCTGGGCTGAATCGAAATCCCTGAATGCGGCGCGTACCGTGCTCGTTCGTGCGGCGTCCGCCACCATTCGCCAGAAACCCGCAGAGGATGCACCGTCCGTGGCGGAAATTCGTCGCGATGTGCTGCTCAATGTGGTCGAGGCCGCTTCCGGCGGTTGGATCCAGGTCCGGCATCGTGACGGCGCGGCAGGTTATGTGCGCGCCGCCGATGTCTGGGGTGATTGAGTGCGCCGCGTCGCGCCATCATGAACATCGCCATTCTCGGCGCCGGCGCCTGGGGTACCGCGCTGGGCATCAATCTCGCCGCCGTCCATGCGGTGACGCTGTGGGCCCGCGATGCGCAGCAGATTGCAGCCATGCGCAGCAGCCGCAGCAACGAACGTTATCTTCCCGGCTGTGCACTGCCGTCATCGCTGCAACTGGAGTCCGACCTTGGCGCCGCGCTGCGCGATCGTGATTGCCTGATTGTTGCCGCGACGGTCGCCGGCCTGCGCCCCGTCCTGCAACGGATCCGCGATGCGGAGTGCAAGGCGCCGGTGATCTGGTTGTGCAAGGGTTTTGAGCGTCCCGAAGCGCGGCTGCCACATGAGGTTTATGCCGAAACCATGGGTGCCGGCCGCAGTGCCGTGTTGTCCGGTCCGAGTTTTGCACAGGAAGTCGCCGCCGGTTTGCCGACGGCGCTGACGCTGGCCTCGAACGACTCCTCATTTGCCGCGGCGACGGCGCAGGCCCTGCACAGCCCGACGCTGCGCGTGTATTCGCATGACGATGTCGTCGGCGTCGAAGTCGGCGGCGCCGTGAAAAACGTCATTGCCATCGCAGCCGGCGTCTGTGACGGCCTTGGCCTCGGGCTCAATGCGCGCGCGGCACTGATCACCCGCGGTCTTGCCGAAATGACGCGACTGGGCATTGCGCTCGGCGCGCGCGCTGAAACGTTCATGGGGCTTGCCGGCATGGGTGATCTGATTCTGACCTGCACCGGGGATCTGTCGCGCAACCGTCGCGTCGGCCTGGCGATTGCTCAGGGTGCCGGTGTTGCAAAGACCCAGGCCTCGCTTGGCCACGTCGCCGAGGGTGTGTTTACCGCGACCGAGGTGCAGCGCCGTGCGCGTGCGAGTGGTGTCGAGATGCCGATCACCGATGCCGTATGCCGGGTGATCGAGCAGCCGCAAAGCGCTGCCGCCGTCGTGCGTGAACTGCTCGCGCGCAATGCCAAACCCGAGCAGCGGCGCTAAGCGGTTCGCGTCTTCCTCAGCGAATCAGGCGCCACCCGTGAAGCCGTTCTGGCGCCACGCTTCGTAGACCACGATGGCCACTGCATTGGCCAGATTCAGGCTCCGGCTGTTTTCGCGCATGGGCAGACGCAGGCGCTGCGATTCCGGGAAGGTTTCCAGAACGGTGAGCGGAAGGCCGCGTGTTTCAGGGCCGAACACCAGCACGTCATCGATTTTGAAAGACACCGCGTCGTAACAAACCGTGCCGCGCGTGGTCACTGCGTACATCCGGCGCGGGCCGAGGGCCTTCGTGCAGGCCGCCCAGTCGTCATGTACCCGGAGGCTGGCATGTTCGTGGTAATCCAGCCCGGCGCGGGTCAGGGTGCGGTCGTTTAGCGTGTAGCCCAGCGGACGCACCAGATGCAGACGCGCGCCGCTGTTGGCGGCAAGACGGATCACATTGCCGGTATTGGGCGCGATCTCGGGTTCGTAAAGCACAATGTCGAACATACGTCGGTGATGTTGAGCCTTCGCCTCGGTTGTCACCGGGGCTGGAAGGGGATATCCTTAAATATCAATAACATGCGCGATACGCGCGGATGCGGGGTTTTGGTGCGCCACTTGGCATCCCAATTGCTCTCCCTGCATCATTTTGAGCGAAAACCCTATGGGCCGTCCTGAAAAAATCCGGCTGGGCGAAATCCTGGTGCAGCAGAAGCTGCTCACCGAGGAACAGCTGAAGGCCGCCCTCGATGAACAGAAGAAAACCGGCCGGCGTCTCGGCCGCGTGTTCATTGAACGCGGCTTTATCACCGAAGAGCAGATATCCAAGGCACTGGCCCGCCAGCTGGGCGCGGATTACATCGACCTGAAGCATTACAACATCAAGCGTGAAGTCGTGGCCCGTCTGCCCGAAACCCAGGCGCGGCGTTTCCGCGCGATGGTGCTGGAAGACCGTGGCGAAGCCTATCTGGTCGGCATGGCCGATCCCACCGATCTTGCGGCATACGACGACATCGCGCGCGTCCTCAAGCGCGAGATCGAGCTGGCAGTGGTCACCGAGAGCGAACTGCTGCGCACCATAGACCGCAGTTACCGGCGCACCGAGGAAATTACCGGTCTGGCGCAGGAACTGCAGGCCGAGATCGGCGATTCCGGTGCCGTTGATTTCGGTGCGCTGGCAATGACCCCGGGGCTGGAAGAGGCCCCCGTCGTCAAGCTGTTGCAGACCGTATTCGAGGACGCCACCCAGGCTCGTGCCTCCGACATCCATATCGAACCGCAGGAACGCCGCCTGCAGATCCGTTTCCGGATCGACGGCGTGCTGCATCTGCAGACCGAAGCCGACAGCAAGATCGCCTCCGCGGTGGTGCTGCGCCTGAAGCTGATGTCGGGACTCGACATTGCCGAAAAGCGCATGCCGCAGGACGGGCGCTTCAACGTCAAGATCCGCAACGTCGCGGTCGATGTGCGGATCTCGACAATGCCCACCCAGTACGGCGAATCCATCGTCATGCGTCTGCTCAACCAGGGCAGCGGCATTCTCGGTCTCGAGAACATCGGCATGCCGCAGGAGATGCTCGACAAGGTGCGCGAAGTGATTCATCGCCCGAGCGGCATGGTGCTGGTCACCGGCCCCACCGGCAGCGGCAAGACCACCACGCTGTATGCCGCGCTGAATGAACTCAACACGATGGAACGCAAGATCATCACCGTCGAGGACCCGGTTGAATACCGGCTCGCCGGCATTAACCAGGTGCAGGTCAATGAAAAAATCGACCTGACCTTTGACCGCGTACTGCGCTCTGCGCTGCGACAGGATCCGGATGTGGTCCTGGTCGGCGAGATGCGCGATGAAAATACCGTCGAAACCGGGCTGCGCGCGTCGATGACCGGTCATATGGTGTTTTCGACACTGCACACCAATGATGCGGTCAGCACGCCGATCCGCTTGCTGGATATGGGGGCGCCGCGTTACATGGTCGCGCTGTCGCTGCAACTGGTGATCGCGCAACGGCTGCTGCGTGTGATCTGCGACAGCTGCAGCGAGGACTATCAGCCCCTGCCGTCGGAACACGAATGGCTGCGCAGCGAACTCGGTGACCGGGTCGATGCTCACGTTTACAAACACGGCCGCGGCTGTTCGTACTGCAACGGCACCGGGTTTGTCGGCCGTACCGGCGTTTACGAGATGCTGGAAATGACCAAGCCGGTGGTCGAGGCCGCCAACCAGGACGATGTCAGGGACTTCATGAAAATCGCCCGCGAGCAGATCGGCCGCAATACGCTGCGCCACCATGCCGCGGAGCTGGCTGCATCGGGCCGTACATCGCCCAACGAAGCGATGCGCATGAGCAGTCAGCTCGACGAGTAATCACGGATGCCTTTTTTTGCCTACAAGGGACGCAATGACCGCGGACAGTCGGTGCAGGGCGTTCTTGAAGGTGCGGACAGCGGCGCTGTTGCCGGCCAGCTGTTCGGGCAGGGCATCGTGCCGCTCGATATTCAGCCATCAGCGGCGCCGCGCGAAAGCGGCGAGCTGTTGGAGCGGTTTTTCGGCAAGGAAAAAGTTCCCCTGAACGAGGTCATGCTTTACAGCCGGCAGATGTACACGCTGCTCAAGTCGGGTGTGCCGATCATGGGAGCGTTGAAAGGGCTGGAAGAGTCGACGCACAACAAACGTTTTTCCGGCGTGGTGCGTGACGTGCGCGAAAGTCTGGATACCGGCCGCGAATTGTCGGTGTCGCTGTCGCGGCACCCGGATGTTTTTTCCCGCTTTTACAGCGCCATGGTCGGCGTCGGCGAGCAGACCGGCCGTCTCGAGGAAGTATTCCTGCGGTTGTTCGAGCATCTCGAATTCGAGAAGTTCATGCGCGAGCAGATCAAGGCCGCACTGCGTTATCCGAGTTTTGTCATCGGCACGATGGGCGTGGCCATTGTGGTCATCAACATTTTTGTGATTCCCGCATTCGCCAGGGTCTACAAGGGATTCAAGACCGAACTGCCGATGATGACCAAGTTGCTGATCGGTTTTTCGAATTTCATGATCGACAACTGGTATCTGCTGCTGGGCGCGGCTGTCGGGCTGGTCTTCGCATTCCGCTGGTGGACAAACACGCCGCGCGGGCGCATGCAGTGGGACCGCATGAAGCTGCGTATTCCCATCGCCGGCCCGATCGTGCTCAAGGCGACGCTGGCGCGTTTTGCCCGCAGCTTTTCGATGGCCTTCCGCAGCGGGGTGCCGGTGACCAACGCACTGAGCATGGTCGCCAATACCGTGGACAACGTGTTTGTCGCCGAACGCATCAACCGCATGCGTGAGGGTGTGGAGCGTGGCGAATCCATCCTGCGCACCGCCCGTGATTCGGGCGTGTTCACGCCGGTGGTGCTGCAGATGATCGCCGTCGGCGAGGAATCCGGCGCGCTGGATGACATGACCGGGGAGATCGCCGACCTCTACCAGCGCGAAGTCGAATATGAAATCAAGAACCTCAGCGCGCAGATCGAACCCATCCTGATCGTCTCGCTGGGCATCATGGTGATGATCCTGGCGCTCGGCGTGTTCCTGCCGATCTGGGATCTGGGCAATGCGGCACTGAACAAGAAGTAGGGGATGAACCGCCTGCAACAAGGCTTTTCCCTGCTGGAGCTGTCCATGGTGGCGGTGGTGTTGGCAGTGGTGTTCGGGGTGTTTCTGGAGCGGCTGACGTTTTACCAGGAGGCGGCCGAACAGGCCCGTTTCGAATCGGAACTGCAGATTTTCAAAACAGGCCTGCAATTGCGCATGGCGGAGCTGATTGCCAAAAACCGGGAAAAAGAGGCCCGGCAACTGGAGGGTGAAAATCCGGTGCGCTGGCTGGAGAGACCCCCCGCCAGTTTTGCCGGTGAGTATCCGGACCGGCCGCAGCCCGGCAACTGGTATTACGACTCATTGGCCCGTGAACTGGTCTACGTCGTCAACCAGAGCCGGTTTCTCAAAACAAAGGACACGCGGCAGCCGCAACAGCTGCGGTTTCGGGTGCAGATCAGCTACCAGCCGATTGACGCGCCGGGTGGACGGGTTAGCGGAATCGCCGCGATTACGCTGGCTTCCTCCCATTTATTCCAGTGGTTGTGAACTTAATTTCCAGTATACAAAGAGCATATTTCCTGTATTATCAACAAGATGCAATTAAAATTGCGTGATAAATATCACATGAATGCAACGCGCCGGATTACGGGTTTCACCTTAATCGAGTTGATCGTTGTCATCGTCATTCTGTCGATCCTGGCAGCGACCGCGTTGCCGCGGTTTGCCAATCTGCAGGTGCAGGCCCGGATCGCCAAACTGAATGGCGCACTGGGATCTGTCAAAGGCGCCGCTGCGCTGGCGCATGCCGCCTGTCTGGCCTCTTCGCCGCAATGTACTGCGACGCTGTTGATGGAAGGCGTCAATGTCACGATGGTGCATGCTTACCCGACGGCCAATGCCGCCGGCATCATCACCGCAGCCGGTCTCAGTGTCGGGCCGTCTTCCCCTGATGGCTACAATATTCAGGGTGGTGGCGCGGCCGCCGGTACACCAGTGACCGTAATGGTGCTGGGCAACGATCCGCCCAACTGCAGTTTCACCTACACCTCGCCGGTTGCCGCCAATCAATCGCCGACTTACGGCATTCTGGTGACCTCGGGTTGTTGATTATGCGCGACATGGGTTAGGATGAATTTCAGTTTGATTTTGTAATGCAGACCATCAGTTGTTTGACGATTTAAGGAGCAAGGCAATGAAACGACAACTAGGCTTCACCCTGATCGAACTCATCGTGGTCATTGTCATTCTCGGCATTCTCGCCGCGACCGCGGTACCGCGATTTGTTGATCTGCAGTCGGATGCCCGTGCCTCGGTAATGAAAGGTATTGCCGCCAGCATGAACACATCCAAGGAGCTGGTGCGCGCACGCTGGTTGGCCAATGGTTCCGGTACTTCCAGTACGGTCAGCCTTGACGGCACGACCAGTGTAACCACTCAGACCGCTGCCGCAGGTGCGGATGCCGGAACGCCGATTGCGAACACCGGCGGCATCATCACCTCGATTACCGTACCGACCGAAGTGACTTGTGTGCCTGGCGCGGCGACCGCGGTGTGCACCTACACCGGTTACACCGGTTGCACCGCAACGTATACCTTGACTGGTGCGGCGGTCACAACTGCTGCGACTTCGACTACCTGCCGCTAATCAGGTCGGACAGCCTTCGGCGCAAGCCGTCGGCGTTTATCCGCAGAGGGCAAAGGCCGCGTCACGGAACGTTGCCTTTGCCCGTTTTACAAGGAACCGGCGATGAACAGCATGCCGCGTTCGCGATGTTCAGGGTTCACCCTGCTCGAGTTGATCGTGATCATTTCGGTCATCGGTATCCTCACGCTGGTGGCCACAGTGCGTTTTGCTGGCGTGCAGGGATTTGACTCCCGCGGTTTTTACGACAATGCGGCGGCTGTCGTGCGGCTGGCGCAGAAGACCGCGGTGGCTTGGCGGCGTCCGGTGTTTGTCTGCGTGACCACGGCCCAGGTGGCTGTCGGAACTAACGCCGACTGCAGTGCCCCGGTCCCCAATCCCGCGACAAACGCCGCAGCCGTTGCAACGGCGCCCACAGGGGTCACGCTAAACATCCTCAGCTTCAGCTTTGACAACCTCGGCCGCGCCAGCGCCGACACCACCATCACCTTCACCAGCACGATTCCCGGCGATCCGCCGCGCAGCATCGTGATCACCGGGGCAACCGGCCATGTCACGACCAACTGAACGGTCTCACCGCCTGCAACGGCAGCGCGCACGCGGCACGTCGCTGATCGAGTTGATCATGTTCATCGTGATCACCGGCATTGCCGTGGCCGGCGTACTCGGTGCGATGAACCTGGCTACCCGTGCCAGCGCCGATCCGCTGATCCAGAAACAGGCGCTAGCG
>JBIIZE010000252.1:0-3895 GCA_044346435.1 Burkholderiales bacterium | reverse complement strand
ACTGCTGAGGCGCTGGAATTCAGCGAGCTGGAAATGGATTTCCGCGGGTGTGGGGCGCAGGTGTTGGGCATCAGCCGGGACGACTGCATGGTCCATGGTGCGTTCCGCGACAAACACGGTCTGGCCGTGTTGCTGCTGTCGGACGTTGAGGGTGATGTTTGCCGCCGGTACGGGGTTATTGAAATGAAGGAATACGAAGGGCGGCGGCGGGAGTGCATACGCCGGTCGACTTTCGTGATTGATCGCAAGGGCGTTGTGCGGCACGCGCTCTATGGTGTGAGCCCTCGCGGGCACGCGGCGGAAGTGCTGCAGTTAATCAAGGAAATCTGATGCAGATAGCAAAAAACACGGTGGTCATGCTGACTTTTGAATTGCTGGATGCACAGGGCAATGTGATCGAGAAGACCGACGATCCGATCGCCTATCTCCACGGCGGTTACCACGGCATATTTCCGCTGGTCGAGCAGGAGCTCGACGGCAAGTCAGCGGGGCACAGCTGCAAGGTGCGGCTGACACCGGAAGATGCATTCGGCCAATACGACGCCGAACTGGTGCATATGGAAACACGCGACAAATTTCCGCCGGAAGTTGCGGTCGGCATGCAGTTCGAAGGCCGCGGTGACCAGTCCGGTCATGCCATGGTCTATACGGTGACCGACGTTGCCGACGACAAGGTGGTGGTCGACGGCAATCATCCGCTGGCAGGCCAGACCCTGGATTTCAGCTGCACGGTTGCGGAAGTGCGTGCGGCGACCGGTGAGGAACTGGAGCACGGCCACGTGCACGGTCCGCACGGCCACCATCACTGAGTTTTGCTGTTTGCCAAAGCCTGGCGGGTATTGACCGCCGGGCTTTTTTTGTTAATAAAAACAAAGGCTTATAACTATTCCGGGGCGTCATTGCGAGCCAGTTCCCGCAAGCGGTAGAGCAGATCCAGCGCATCGCGCGGTGTCAGCGCATCGGGGTCGCAGTCCCTGAGTGCATCGACGGCCGGATGCGGTTCGGTGGCCGGTGCGTCAGCTGTCGCAACGGGTGCCGAGAACAGGTCGCCCTGCGGTGCATGTGCCGCAGCGGCTGCTTCCAGATCGGCAAGATGTTTGCGTGCGCTGCGGATGACTGCAGCCGGCACGCCCGCGAGTTGTGCGACCTGCAAACCATAACTCTGATTGGCCGGACCTTCCTCGACGCTGTGCAGGAACACGATGCGATCCTTGTGCTCGACGGCATCGAGATGCACGTTCACCACCTGCTTGAAATCGGCGGCGAGCTGGGTCAGTTCGAAGTAATGGGTCGCAAACAGCGTGTAGCAGCCGCTGCGTTCGATCAGATGGCGGGCGATGGCCCAGGCCAGCGCCAGGCCGTCATAGGTTGAAGTGCCGCGACCGATCTCATCCATCAGAACCAGGCTTTGCGGCGTGGCGTGATGCAGGATGTAGGCGGCTTCCGTCATTTCGACCATGAATGTCGAACGTCCGCCGGCCAGATCATCGGCCGCGCCGATACGGGTGAAGATGCGGTCCAGCGGTCCGAGACGGGCGCGGGTTGCCGGCACAAATGAACCGCAGTGGGCGAGCAGGGCAATCAACGCAGTCTGCCGCATATAGGTCGATTTGCCGCCCATATTGGGGCCGGTGATCAGCAACATGCGCCGCACCGCCGACAGTCGCGTGTCATTGGCGATGAAGGGCGTGACCTGGGCTTCGACGACCGGGTGACGACCGCCTTCGATGTCGATCACCGGTTCATCGGTGAATTCCGGGCTGGACCAGTTCAGTGCCGCCGCGCGTTCGGCGAAGGCGGCGAGCATGTCGAGTTCTCCCAGCGCCGAGGCGATTGTCTGCAGCGACGGCACCTGCGGTGCGAGTTCGCGCAGCAGCTGCTCATACAGCAGTTTTTCCCGCGCCAGCGCGCGTTCCTGTGCGGACAGCGCCTTGTCTTCGAAGGTTTTTAATTCCGGTGTGATGTAGCGCTCGGCATTTTTCAGCGTTTGCCGGCGGCGGTAGTCGTCCGGCACCTTTTCGGACTGGGCGCGGGTGACTTCGATGTAAAAGCCGTGCACCCGGTTGTATTCAACCTTCAACGTGGTGATGCCGGTGCGCGTGCGTTCGCGGGTTTCCAGTTCGGCGAGGAAGGCGCCGCAGTTGTCCTGAATGCCGCGCAGTTCATCGAGGTCGGCGTCGTAACCGTCGGCGATCACGCCGCCCTCACGGATGATTGAAGCGGGTTCGGGTTTGATTGCGGCGGTCAGCAGTCCGGCCAGAGCGTCCTGCGGTCCGAGGTCAACAATCAGTTCGCCGAGACGGCCGTTCGCGGCGCCGTTGAGCGCGGAAAGCAGATCGGGTAATTGCCGTAGGGAATCCCGCAGACCGGAAAGATCACGCGGCCGCGCCGATGCGAGCGCGATGCGCGCGGCGATGCGTTCAACATCGGAAAAATGTTTCAGTGCCGTGCGCACGCCGGCATGGCGTTCGCCATCAATCAGGGCGGCGACTGCGGCATGCATGGATTGCACGTGGGCGCGGTCGGTCATCGGATGATGCAGTGCGTGACGCAGGCGCCGGCTGCCCATGCCGGTGGCACAGGTGTCGAGCAGCGACAGCAGCGTCGGTGCCGGTTCGCCGCGGATGGTTTCCGTCAGTTCCAGGTTGCGCCGCGTCGACGGGTCCATGCGCAGCCAGGCGCGTTCGGATTCGACGATCAGCGAACGCACATGCGCAATGGCCGTTCCCTGGGTCGATTTCGCGTAATCAAACAGCGCACCTGCTGCGGCCACCGAAGCCTCGAGGGCCTGCGCGCCGAAACCGCTGAGGTCGTGGGTTTCGAATTGCGCGGTCAGCGTGCGGCGGGCCACTTCGGCATCAAAACGCCAGGGTGGCAGGTGGCGAACGGCAACGCCCGGATCGCTGATGTCGATATTTGAGCCCTCGGCGAGCAAAATTTCCGCGGGCCGCAGGCGTTCCAGTTCGACGGCCAGATTGGCGGGCGCAGTTTCCATGATGCAGAAACGCCCCGACGCCAGAGACAGCCAGGCCAGCCCCAGTACATTGCCGCTGCGGTGGGCGGCGAGCAGCAGGTTGTCGCTTTTTTCATCGAGAAGCGCCGATTCGGTCAGCGTACCCGGCGTGACGATGCGCACAACCTTGCGTTCGACCGGGCCCTTCGAGGTGGCGGGGTCGCCAATCTGTTCGCAAATCGCGACCGACTCGCCCAGTTTTACCAGGCGCGCGAGGTACTGGTCGACGGCATGAAAGGGGATGCCCGCCATCTTGATCGGCGTCCCGGCCGATTCGCCGCGCGAAGTCAGCGTGATGTCCATCAGTCGCGCCGCGCGCTCGGCGTCGTCGAAAAACAATTCGTAAAAATCGCCCATCCGGTAGAACACCAGCATGTCGGGGTGTTCGGATTTGATGCGCAGATATTGCTGCATCATCGGGGTGTGTTTGTTCGGGGCGGCTTCGGTGGCGCTCATGGTCGGGAAATCCGGAAGCTAATTTTTTACTTCAGTGCAATCAAAAGAAACCCCAATCGACTGAAGCTGCGGGCAGTTGTGCGCCTTCAATCGGTCTTTGAATATCGGAAAAGGTGATGCAGGAACTAATTATCCAGGAACCGTACCTTGCCGGTCTCGATATCGTAGATGGCGCCGACAAGCATCATGTTGCTGCCGGACATTTTTTCTTTTGCTTCAGGGGTATCCAGGAGTTGTTGAACGGTGTGTCTGACATTGGCTTCGACGGCTGATTGAAGCAGTGATTCGGAGGACTGGTTACCGTCCAGGTTTTCGAGGGCGGGAATGATGTTTTCAAGCAGCACTTCAATCCGGCTTTTGTGCGTGGCGCCGTGAAATTTGGAGCCAATCGCCGCTTTTACCGCGCCGCAATGATCGTGCCCGAGA
>JBIIZE010000251.1:0-3896 GCA_044346435.1 Burkholderiales bacterium | reverse complement strand
ACCTCGTTCGACGCCTCGCGATAAAGCCCGGCCAGCGATTCGTCGTGTTCCATCTCGTTTCCGGATTTCAGCGCCATGACTGCATGCCCTCCCGCAGTTTGGCCATCGCATATCGCAGGCGGCTTTTTGCAGTCTCGCGCGACACGCCGGTGGCTTCAGCGATTTCTTCGACGCTCAATCCGCCCTCCTGCTGCAGTACAAAGGCTTCACGTTGTTCCTCCGGCAGCTTGCCCAGCAGCATCAGCAGCTGGGCCGCCTGCGCACGCGACTCGATGGTGATTTCGGGCTGCGCGCCGGATGGCGCCACCGGTTCATCCACCGGCGCAGCGTTCTCATCATCCAGCGACTGAACCAATGCGTCACGGCGGCGGAAATGATCCATCAGCCGGTTGTGGGCAATACGATAGAGATAGGTGGAGAACTTTGCCTGCACCTCATAGGAAGTGCAGGCGCGGATCAGATTCATCCAGACATCCTGGAACAGTTCTTCCGCCAGCGCGGCGTTGCGGCACTGGCGCAGCAGATAGCGGTAAACGCCGCCGCGATGGCGTTCATAGAGGCGGTCGAATGCACCGGCGTCGCCATCGCGATAAGCAAGCATGAGCGATTCGTCGCTGGCGTCGGCTTCTTCAGGCATCACGGGACGCCAGTATGCAGAAGCCAAGGATGACCGGCAACCCGCCGGCGGCCGTTTATTCGGCAGTCCGCCGTCAGAAACGGACTGGATGACAGAAAAGGTATTCATGCAAACCCTGTAAACGCAGCGTGAATCCGTCCGGGGTTAATCGGTCGCGTGATAAATTCATGCCATGGATGACATCGTTCTCCGTGGAATGGCGAAGTGGCCCAATGTGCCTTCAGTCTTCGGCTGGCTGTCGCTGGACCGTCGCGGCCACTGGCTGCTCAAGGGCGACCGCGTGACCAACCCCGGCATCGCCGAATTTTTCGGCCGCAATTACAGCCACGACGAACAGGGACGCTGGTTCCTGCAGAACGGTCCGCAGCGGGTTTTTGTCTCGCTCGATTACACCCCTTATATTTACCGGGTCGTTTCCACACCGGGTTCCGCGCTACAGATCACTGCGCACAGCGGCAAGACCGCTGCAGATATTCGTGTAGCCTGCATGGATGACGCCGGACAGATGCTGCTCGACACCGCTCTGGGCATCGGCCTGGTACATGACAGTGATCTTGAAGGGCTGGTCCCGCGGTTTCGCCTGGACGGAAAAATGCCTGACGAAAACGCGCTCGCCGCGGCGCTGGATGCCCTGCAGGATGGCCGCGATCCGGGCCTGCAGCTGAATACCGGCGCATCACTGATTACCGTGCTGCCGGTGCGCGCCGCCGATGTACCCGCAAAATTCGGATTTGTCGCGCGTCCGGTGCAACCTGCCGGCGAAGCGGAGTGTTACTGATCTTCTTACAATGACGGTCCGCCGTGCCGGCGATTCCTTGCGATTCAACCGATTCAAACATTTTCCATGTGAATCATGAAACCACTGACTGATTTCCGAACTGACACGGTGACCCGCCCGACCGCCGAGATGCTCGCTGCGATGCAGGCCGCGACCCAGGGGGATGATTCGCGCGACGGTGATCCGACGGTTATCAAACTCGAAGCGCTGGCCGCGGCACGCACCGGCAAGGAAGCCGGTCTCTACATGCCCAGCGGCACGATGACCAATCTCGTTGCCGTACTCGCGCATACCTCGCGCGCCGGAGAAGTGCTGCTCGAACGCGGCGCGCACATGCTCAATACCGAACTCGGCGGACTCGCCGCAGTCGCCGGTGTGTTTTACAAGGCGATCCCCGGCAGCCGCGGCGCGATGGAGGAGGCAGCTTTGCGCGAAGCGGTGCGACCGATGACCCGCAATAATTTCGGCACGGCTTTGATCTGCATGGAGACCACGCACAACGGCGCGGGCGGCGCGGTGCTGTCGCTGGCGCATATGCAGATGGTGCACGAACTGGCGCGCCGTCACGGCGTCCCGGTGCATACCGACGGCGCACGGCTGTTCAATGCCGCAGTTGCGCTCGGCGTGAGTGCCGCCGACATCACCCGTCATACCGATTCGGTGAGTTTCTGCGTATCCAAGGGACTTTCAGCGCCGATCGGCTCGGTACTCTGCGGCAACCATGAATTCATTGAACGGGCGCGGCCGTTCCGGCGCATGGTCGGCGGCAATATGCGCCAGGCGGGATTGATCGCCGCAGCCGGCATCGTCGCACTGGAAACCATGGTCGAGCGGCTGAAGGATGATCACGCCACGGCGCGACGCCTCGCCGCCGGCCTGCATGCGGTGAACACCACGCTGGTGAATCCGGCTGAAGTGGAAACCAATATCGTCAGGGTCAGCGTGCGCGCCAGCGGGCGCAATGCGGCGCAGTGGACAGAAGAGTTTGCGCTGCGGGGTATTGCCGTGAGCCCGGCGGATTCAGGCTCATTGCGTTTTGTCACCCACCGCCACATCGGCAATAACGATGTCGACGCAGCCATCAGCGCCTGCGCGGAGATCTGGCGCAAACGTTAACAAAGAGCACGCCAGGAAAGCGCTGTGATTTACTTCAGCGCTTCGTTGGTGACGTCGCCCAGCAATTTCTCGACAGCCCGCAGCGCGCGGATGGATTGCCCGGAGCCCTGTACAGCGGGCAAGCGGTACGACAGGTAGACCGTGCCCGGCGACTTCGGCAAGGTATACACCGCAATCGCATACGGACAAAAAACAATGTTGCGCGGATCCGCTTCCATGGTGTCGCGCGACAGCGCAGCGCTGCAGAACTCGAGCACTTCAGCCTGGTTGTAAATCCGGCGGTCGCGGCCCAGATCACGTCCGGTGCGATCGAGCATCTCGCCGACTTTGGCCGTGTAGTTCACCACCAGTCCGCGGTTTTCCAGCGCCATGACCACGCGATCCCTGACATCGGCGAATTCGCCTTTGGTGGATCGCAACTGCACGCCGGGTGAAGCGGCATCGACAATGCCGGCGAACATCAGCCAGCCCGCGCACACCAAAAAGGTCAGCAGTTTCATCGGCACCCTCATCGATTGGTGGTCAGATTCGAGTGTAAACGCCAGCCGACCCGGACGGGACGCCCCACCGCACAGACCGCTGCCGGGGCCCATTCCGGGGGTCGCAAGGCCCGGTTCGAACCTCACGGAAAAAAATTTTATCGATTTAACCCGTTGTTTTTTATAGTAATTTTTAACGGTCTTGGGCGCAGAACCACTGCCCGCGCCTTGCCCCGAGGGGGCGGATTGGTTATCTTTACTGCCCTGCTGTTCGCGGTTGCGACCCGCTCTCCGCGACGGACACCGGACTTCTCCCGATACCGGTTCCGCCGCAAAGCGCAGATGTCAGGCCAGATCCTAGGGTTTACTGCCCATCGGAAACGGCCAGGCGCCTGGAATCGCAATCGGACGGGGCGCGATCGGCGCCGGTACCGCAGTTCGGGCTACCGGTTTCGTCTTCACCGCCCGCTTTGTTTCAGCAGGATTCTTCTTGACTGCTTTTTTCTTAGCCGGCTTTCGAGCCGGCTTTTTTTTCGCCGGTTTCTTCACCGGTTTTTTCTTGCCTGCCTTGCGGCTCGCGCTTTTCGCCGCGGCCTTGCGGGCTGATTTTTTCGTGGCGATTTTTTTCTTCGCGACCTTCTTCTTCGGCGCCGCTTTCTTTTTCGCCGTCTTTTTCTTTGCTGCCTTCTTCTTGGCTTTTGCCATGGGAACCTCCATCACGGTCTAGATACGGCGGCGCGACCTGCAGCAGAACGCGCCCTGTACTGCTTTTCTAATGCAACACGGACCCGGCCTGATAGGCCAGGTTCTGATACAGCATGTCGGGATCAATCCGCACCCCGCCGCTCCAGGTCAGCAGATTGGACACCGGGTCGAATGCAACACG
>JBIIZE010000014.1:0-14890 GCA_044346435.1 Burkholderiales bacterium | reverse complement strand
GAATTAATTTGGCGAATCCGTACCGCCCGCCTGCGCAAATAAACGCACGACACCTTTCCGCAGCAATACTGTTGCGGGCTTCGTCAGGCGATAACGGCCATGAATATCTTGATCACGACGGCATTGGCGATATCGATAAAAAATGCGCCGACCATCGGCACGATCAGAAATGCAAGATGCGAGGGCCCGAATCGGTCGGTGACAGCCTGCATGTTGGCAATCGCCGTCGGCGTGGCGCCCAGACCAAAGCCGCAATGACCGGCAGCGATCACCGCGGCATCGTAATTACCGCCCATGACCCGAAATGTGACCAGGATCGAAAAAGCCGTCATCAACAAGGCCTGAAAGAAAAGAAGCGTGATCATCGGCAGCGCCAGTGAAGCAAACTCCCCCAGCCGCAGCGACATCAACGCCATGGCCAGGAAAAGCGCCAGAGACACGTTACCCAGTACCGAGACACAGCGTTCGAAAACGGTGTACCAGCCGAGCGCAGCAAGCAGGTTGCGCAGCAAAACACCGACCATCAGCACGCAAACGAACGACGGCAATTCCAGCAGGCTGCCCTTGAGAGCCTCGGCGATCTGGACACCGGCGAGCAGGCAGGCCGAGAACAATGCCAGTGTCTCGATCATCGCCGGGGCCGTAATCAAGCGCACGGAGCCCGGTTCCTCGAAAGTACCCGGGGCAAGCTTGTTTTCGGTCCCGGACGATTTCACCGCTCTTCGCATCAGGAATCCGGCGACGGGGCCGCCGATGATGCCACCCAGTATCAATCCGAAAGTGGCGCATGCAAGCGCAAGTTCCCTGGCCGAGGCAATCCCGTACTTTTCGGCGAAAACGGCACTCCACGCCGCACCGGTGCCATGTCCCCCGGACAGCGTGATCGATCCCGCAAGAAGTCCGATCAGAGGTTCGAGGCCCAGCAGCTTCGCCAGCGAGAGGCCGACGAAATTCTGGGCAACGAGGAAGGCAACGACCACAAAAAGCAATTTGATCAAGGGTCGCCCGCCCCGGCGCAGACTCGCAAGGTCGGCGTTGAGTCCGATACTGGCAAAGAACACCAGCATCAGCGGCGCCCCCAGACTGCTATCGAAACGGATCTGAAGCCCTGCGCCAGCCTGCAGGGCGTAGAGCGTCAGGGCAACGATCAATCCGCCGACAACCGGTTCCGGAATCGAATAGGTCCGCAGCGGCTTGACCCGCTCGACAAGCTTGCGGCCGGTCAACAGCACCAGGGAGGCAACGACCAGCGTGCCGTAAACGTCCAGTGAAATCATGCCGGCAATGAACAATTCTTAGCGGGCTGTGACGGTCATCAGAACAAACCGGGCAGGGTTCAAGTCGCAACCTTGAAATTGGAATGGTCAAAAATTGTTGGAGCGGGTGAAGGGAATCGAACCCTCGTATGCAGCTTGGGAAGCTGCCGTTCTACCATTGAACTACACCCGCAGGAGTCGGGATTCTACGCCAGTCAGCCCGCAGCGCGCGACACCCGGCACAGCAGCACCTTGAGATTGGTCTGATCGGACACGGGATCGCGTTGCGTATTGTCCGTCAGGAAATTCACCGGACGCCACGGATTGTACGGCTGGCGTTCGCCCCAGCCGATCGGGATGAACACGGCGGTCGGACGGATACCGGCATGTACCCAGGCCATGGCTTCGATGCAGCCATGCGCGGACTCGACTTTCACGCGTTCGCCGTCCTTGATGCCGAGCTTCGCCGCCTTGTCGGGATGAATCTGGCAAAACAGGTCCGGCCACATTTCCTGCGACTGCCAGAAATAATGCGTCCAGCTGTGAAAATGCGCCGCCGACGGACGCCCGGTAACGAGTTCGGTATCGAAGCCCTGTTCGCGCAACTTCAGGCCCGGGTGATCAGGCCCTGGCGCGACGATGCGGCCGCGCGCACTGCCGGTGGCCGGTGAACAGAAGGGCGAAATCACGCCGGCTTCACCATCGGTTTCGAGCAGTTCCATGTAAGGCAAGTCAATCAGCTGTTCACGCTCGGAATAAAATTCGGGCAATGCCGACAATCCCAGCACATTGAATTTGGATTCGAGTTCATCCGTCCAGAATTCAAGCTTCCCCGATTTCGTCGGGAAACGCCGTCCCGGCGCGCCGCCCGGTACCGTCGTGCCTTCAAGGAACAGCGTCTCGATCTCCGGCGCATCTTCCGTGGCGACCGGCTGGCGCACCCAGCGGTACGGCACCGAGTGCAGGCGTTTTTGCGTACAGCCGCGCAGGCCGGGACTGTCGATGCACACCTCATCCCAGAACACCGCCGGATCCTTGTATTTGTCTTTCAGCACATCATCAAAACCGAAACGTTTGCCGAGTTCGATCCAGATCCACGTATCCGACTTCGCCTCGCCCGGCGGATCGATCATCTTGTCGATCCAGACAATACGGCGGTCGTCGTTGGACCGGCCGATCTCGCCCTTCTCGATACCGCTCGCCGCCGGCAGCAGGTAGTCGGCAAAGGCCGAGGTTTCATTGGCAAAGAGTTCGATGTGCACCATCAGGTCCAGCGCTGCAAAGGCTTCGCGTGCCTTCGCCTGACCCGGCCATTGCGCCATCGGATTGTTGCAGGTGATCAGTGCGCGGATCGGATACGGTTTGCCGTGCAACATCGCCTCAGTCCAGCCTGCCGGACTGCGCCGCACCCGTTGCTTGTTGATTTTCGGCGCACGGTGTTCCGGCACCTTGGCAGCAATCGGCGTGCCCGCGCTCATGTTGAAAAAGGCGCCGCCGCGCCGGCCCCAGTTGCCGGTGATCGCTGCAACAAACATCAGCACGCGGTTGGTCTGCGTGCTGTTGGTGTGCTGGTTGACGCCGCGGCTGGCAAAAATCACGCAGCCGTCGGCCGCAGCGATTTCTTCTGCCAGACGCTTGATATCCGCCGCGGCGATGCCGGTCGATTGCTCCGCCCATTCCGGGGTGTAGTTTTTCTGCAGGATAAAGTCGCGCCACTGCTCGAAGCCGAGCACCCAATCCGCGCAGAACTTCGCGTCATGCAGATTGTTCGCGAGTATGTGCTGCGCCAGCGCCAGGCCCAGTGCCATGTCGGTGCCGGGACGGATCGGCAGCCAGCGATCGGCTTTGGACGCCGTTGCCGTCAGGCGCGGATCAACGGCCACCATCTTCGCGCCGTTTTTGATGCGCCAGTCGTTGATCATTCCGAAATAAACGGGCCGCGTTTCCGCCTGGTTGTCGCCGATGTAGACGTACAGTTCTGCGGAACCGAGATCGTTTTCGGTATAACTGTTGCCGCTGCCAATGCTGCCCAGCGTGATCTCGAAAGCAACGTTTTTGCCGCTGGCGCAGAAGGGATCCGTGCCATCCTTGTTCGGCGTGCCGAACATCTGCGCAAACATTTTGGTGGTCGCGCGGTAATCGAGAATGCCGGTGCGCGTGCCGATGAACATCGCCAGTGCTTCCGCGCCGTACTGGTCGCGGATGACTTTCAGCTTGTCGGCGATTTCGTCCAGCGCCTGATCCCAGGAAATGCGTTCAAATTTTCCTTCACCACGAGCGCCCACACGCTTTTGCGGGTAAAGCAGCCGGTGTTCGCTGTGATACATCTGCAGCGTCAACTGAGACTTCGGGCAAACACGCCCCTTCAGCAGGGGATCGTCCTCATTGCCGGTGATTTTTATTAACTTGTTGTCTTTAAAGTGAAATTTAACTGTGCAGCAGTTGAAACAGATATTGCAGCCGCCGGGCACAACACGATCCGGTGCGGTATCGACACGCGTTTCGCCATAGGGAAACGCAGGCTTCTGCGCCTGCACCGCAGTCTGCGCCGCCAGCCCATCCATGAATGACGGCCGCCGCGATTCACCGGGATGGGCGCGCGCCGGCGTGATCGACGTCGGCGTCGCCTCATTACGTGGTGTGGTGCGCTCCAGATAAATCGTTGCCGGTCCGAGCAGGAAATGATCGTTGTCTCGCGGCAGCCGCCCGGACTGTTTGGCTTCAGCCAGCAGTTCGTCACGTTTGCCGAAACGGATGGCTTGCGTCGGGCAGACGCTGGCGCAGGCGGTTGTTGTTGAACCTTCGGCACGACGCTCCGAGCACAGGTCACACTTCACCGCATGATGGCCTTTGGCGTCGTAACCCATTGCGCTGTACGGACAGGCGATGACGCATTCACCGCAACCGGTGCAGCGCGATTCATCGACGCGCACGACGCCGGTGACAGGGTCCTTGGCAATCGCCTTCGGATTCACCGGACAGGCGCGCAGGCAGGCCGGACGTTCGCAGTGCTGGCAGGTCAGGGTCAGGAAGGCGAGGCCCGCCTCCTCCAGTGCACTCGCCCACACGACCTTGTTGCGGTATTCGCCCGGACCCAGGCGGTGTTCGGTCTTGCAAGCGGCTTCACAGCTTTTGCAGCCGGTGCAGCGCTCGAGGTCGATCAGCAGCGCAACGCGTTCGGAAGGTCCGGTATTCACGCCATCCATGTCAGCCTCCCCATGCCCGCAAATGCCACCAGGTAATCGGCCCGCCATCCGCGACGTAACCGGCGAAGAATGTCACGGTGATCACATGAATCACCACGCCCAGAACAAACAGCCAGGCCAGCGCCATATGCAATGGCCGCCACCACGCCTGCTTGGCGGAAACTGCAGCACGCGTGCCGAGCAACAGTGATTCCTCGCGTGCCAGTTTGCGATAGGCCAGCGCCAGCCCGGGACTGCGGATGAAATGCGGCAGATTGACCGAGAACGTGCCTTCGTTGGCCTGCGGATCCAGCTGCGCCAGTAGTACGCGCTTTTCCGCGATCAATACGCGAAGCCGCGCCCGTGTTACGGCATCAGGCACTTGAAATGCAGGGGCTTTTGACGCGAAGGTTGCCGCCATGCGCCGCGAACCGCGGACCCGCGCCCAGACACCCAGCGCGGCCAACGCAACCAGCGTCAGCATCAGCAGCGCCGGCGGCCGGCGCAGGAATCCGCCGGAGTGAATCGCAATCAACACCATACCCAGCAGCGAACAGGCGACATGGGCGTTAAACCAGTTGACGGGATTGGCGCCACTGCCGCCGCGCTTGGCAATGACGAATGCCACCGGGACCAACAGCAACAGCACACCGGCAACACCGGTCAAATACAGCTGCGGACTGCCCGGCGAACGCCAGGCTTCCGGTAGAAAGCCGCGCAACAAAAACCAGAGAACAATGGCCGCAACTGCCGCAACGGTCAGTTGCAGCAGCCTGGCGTCAGGAAGGTCGTGTCGTTGCAAGATGAAGGCGATTCAGTAAAGGTTGCGGGCAGTTTACATCGCCTCCAGCCCCTGCTGTCGCGCGTATCCACAACGTGATCAACCCGTGTTTCAACCACCTTTCAGCGCCAGCGTCACCCGCTTCACCTGCGGATCGTCATTGCTTTCGGAAACCACAAAACCCAGTTCCAGGCACAAATCGAGCATGCTGCGATTGCTGCTCAGTACATGGCCGACCATCGCCTCCAGGCCGCGGCGGCGTGCCACCTCGATCAACACCATCATCATCCGCCGCCCGAGTCCGCGACGCTGCCATTCATCGGCGACCACGATGGCATATTCACAGGTCACGGCGTCCGGATTGGTGATGTAACGGCAGACGCCAACCTCGACTTCTTTGCCTCCGCGGTGAACCGTTGCCACAAAAGCCATTTCGCGGTCGTAGTCAATTTGCGTGAAACGCACCAGCATCGTCGGCGTCAGTTCGCGCAATGTATCCATGAAGCGGAAACGCCGGCTTTCCGGCGACAGTCCGCGCACGAATTCCTGCTCGAGTTCGGCATCCTCTGGCCGGATCGGCCGCAACGTGACCAGTTCACCCTCGGGTGGCTGCCAGGTACTGACGAGGCGCGCCGGATAGGGATGAATCGCCATATGGCCGTAGCGGCCGCGCACCGGGGCATGCTGGCCGACAACGATTCGTGCATCGGCAACAATCGCGCCGTTTTCGTCAACAATCAGCGGATTGATGTCGAGTTCCTCGATCCACGGCAGTTCGCAGACCATTTCCGAAATGCGCAGCAGCACTTCTTCCAGCGCCTCCAGTTTCACGGCCGGCATCTTGCGGAACGGACCCAGGAGCTTCGATACCCGCGTGCTGGCAATCATCTCCGCCACCAGGAAGGAATTGAGCGGCGGCAGCGCCACCGCACGGTCCTTATGCACCTCAACTGCCACGCCACCCGAACCAAAAGCAATGGCCGGGCCGAACACCGGATCGCGGATCACACCGACCATCAGTTCGCGGCCGTTGCGCCGGACCACCATGGGCTCGACGGCAACACCGGTCACACGCGCCTGTGGCTGCTTGCGCGCCACGGAATCGATGATCTCCTGATAACCGGTCAGCACGGCCTGCGCGGAATTCAGATTCAGCAGCACACCGCCGGCATCGGTCTTGTGGGTGATGTCCGGGGAATCGATTTTCAGTGCCACCGGATAACCCAGTTCACCCGCAATCAGCATCGCTTCGTGAGCACTGTGCACGATCACTGTCTTCGCCACCGGCAGCCGGAACGCCGACAGCAGGGCCTTGGATTCGATTTCATTGAGCACGCTGCGGCGGTCGGTCAGCACCGAATCAATAATCAGACGTGCCGCCTCCAGATCCGGCGCCGAACGCAGCGCCTGCGGCCCCGGGGTCTGCATCAGCGCGCGCTGGTTACGATAGAACGACGAGACATGGGCAAACATTTCAACGGCAGGCTCCGGGGTGCGAAACACCGGAATGCCAGCCTCCCCGAGACGCCGGCGGCCGTCAATCACCGAGGCATCACCCATCCAGCAGGCCAGCACCGGTTTCGAATGTCCGCGCGCCGCCTCGACCACGGCATCAGCCACTGACGTCGGCTCTGTCATCGCCTGCGGCGTCAGCATTACCAGCGCGCCATCGACATTTTCATCGGCAAGGCAGGCCGTCAGCCCGGCGCGATAACGTTCGGCATCAGCATCGCCGATCAGATCCATCGGATTGCCGTGCGACCAGTTCGACGGCAACACATTCTGCAACGAGGCAATGGTCGCCTCCGACAACTCCGCGAGAGGGATGCCCAGGTCGGCTGCGCGATCCGCGGCCATCACACCGGGACCGCCGCCATTGGTAATGATCGCCAGCCGGTCGCCGCGCGGCCGTACATGGGAAGACAGCGCCTGCGCAGCCGCAACCAGCTGGCCAATGGTCGTCACCCGCACCGCGCCGGCACGATGGATAGCCGCGTCGAACACGTCATCGGCGCCGACAATCGCACCGGTGTGCGAAACCGCAGCACGCGACCCTACAGGATGCCGCCCGACTTTCATCAGAATGACCGGCTTCAGCCGTGCCGCAGCACGAAGGCTGGAGAGGAATCGTCGCGCATCCCGTACGCCTTCGATATACAGCAGGATATGTTCGGTCTTGGGATCGTTGACCAGAAAATCAATGATCTCGCCAAAATCGATGTCGCGGGAGCCGCCCATCGACACCACGCTGGAAAAGCCGATTTTGTTGGGAGTCGCCCAGTCGAGCATCGCCGTGCATAACGCGCCGGATTGCGACACCAGGCCCAGTGAGCCCGGCAGCGCGTTGCCTCGTGCAAAAGTGGCATTCAGGCCGACCCCCGGACGCATCACGCCCAGACAGTTGGGTCCGATCACCCGCACCCGGTGACGGCGCGCGTTTTCCAGCAGTACGCGCTCCAGTTTCGCCCCTTCCGGGCCGACTTCGGAAAAACCCGCAGTGATTACCACTACCGATCGCACGCCGGCCATACCGCACTCGGTAATCAGCTGGGGCACGGTTTCGGGCGGTGTGGCAATGACCGCCAGATCCACGCGCTGCGGAACCTTGTCGATGCCGGGAAAACACGGCACCCCTTTGATGCTGCTCTGTTTGGGATTGACCGCAAACAGCGCCCCGCGGTAGCCGGCGGCAAGCATATTGTCGATCAGCACCGCACCGATGGAGCCCGCCCGCGTGCTGGCGCCGATGATGGCTACCGACGCCGGTTCGAACAAAGGGGTCAGATAGTGACGGTCGAGCAGGTTTGAAGCCATGAGCGGAACACTCCCGTCGAAAAGACGCTTGCGGAAAGGTAAAATGTCATTCTAGTCCCAACCAGCGCGGCCCCGGCCGAGAAGCGCAGCAACCTTGATTTGCAACAAACGATTCTCATGATCGCCCTGACCATCAATGGCACCCCGCGCACTTTCGAACGTCCGCTGAACTGCGCGGAACTGATCAGTGAACTGGATCTGGCCGGCAAACGCATTGCCATGGAACGCAACGGTGAAATCGTGCCGCGCAGCCAGTTTGCCGGCTGCGTGTTGCAGGATGGCGACCGCCTGGAAATCGTCGTCGCCGTCGGCGGTGGCTGAAACCTCAACTTGACCGCAGCCATTGCCCGGCGCACCGTGCCGGTGCACACTGAATCCCCTGAAAACGCTCATTAGTCCCCATACGCCATGAAACCCAACGAAAACCTCGACCCGCTGCTCATCGGCGGCAAGTCCTACAGCTCCCGGCTGCTGATCGGCACCGGCAAATACAAGGATTTCGCCGAAACCAAGGCTGCGGTAGAAGCCAGCGGCGCGCAAATCGTCACCGTGGCGATCCGCCGCACCAATATCGGACAAAACCCCGGCGAGCCCAATCTGCTCGATGCGATTCCGCCATCGAAATACACGCTGCTGCCGAATACCGCCGGTTGCTATACCGCGGATGACGCGGTACGAACGCTGCGACTCGCACGCGAACTGCTCGACGGGCATGACCTGGTCAAGCTGGAAGTACTGGGCGACCCGAAAACGCTGTACCCGAACGTCGTCGAAACCATCGCCGCCGCCAAAACACTGGTCAAGGACGGCTTCAAGGTCATGGTTTACACCTCGGACGATCCGATCATCGCCAAACAACTGGAAGAGATCGGCTGCGTCGCGGTGATGCCGCTGGCTTCGCTGATCGGCTCGGGCATGGGCATCCTCAACCCCTGGAATCTGCAGATCATCATCGAAAGCGCGACAGTACCGGTGGTCGTTGATGCCGGTGTCGGCACCGCTTCCGATGCCGCGATTGCGATGGAACTCGGCTGCGACGCCGTGCTGATGAACACCGCCGTCGCCGCCGCAAAGAATCCGGTGCTGATGGCTACTGCAATGTGCAAGGCGGTGGAAGCCGGCCGCGCCGCCTTCCTCGCCGGACGCATGCCGAAAAAACTTTATTCCGCATCACCGAGCTCGCCCACGGGCGGCATGATCGGCAAACCCTGAATTCGCCGCAAACTCCGGCATCATGACCACGGAACAACCGCGGATACGCAGCTATGTACTGCGCCAGGGCCGCGTCTCCAATGCCCAGCGCCGCGCGCACGACACGCTGCTGCCCCGCTTCGGAATAGAGTTTCGCGAAACGCCGCTTGATCTCGACGCCGCGTTCGGTCGCAGTGCGCCACGCATTCTGGAAATCGGCTGCGGCATGGGCGAAACCACTGTCGCGATAGCCGCGGCACATCCCGACACCGATTACATCGGCATTGAAGTACATACACCCGGCGTCGGCAGTTTGTTGAAGCAGATTGATGAGGCAGGACTGACCAATGTGCGTGTCATACAGCACGATGCCGTCGCCGTCATGGAAACAATGATTCCGCCGGCCAGCCTCGACGGCCTGCACATTTTTTTCCCGGATCCCTGGCCCAAAAAACGCCAGCAGAAACGCCGGCTGATCCAGGCGCCGTTCATCGCGCTGGCCTGCTCGCGGCTGAAACCCGGCGGGTATCTGCACGCCGCCACCGACTGGCAGGAATACGCTGAACAGATCCTCGCGGTGTTCAGCACAGAATCGGCGCTGGTCAACACAGCGACCGGTTACGCCGAGAAACCGGCGTACCGGCCGCAGACCAAATTCGAGACGCGTGGACTGAAACTCGGTCACGGCGTCTGGGACATCGTGTTCCGGCGCAAGCCGTAATCCGGCACAAAAAAAACGGCGGCCCGCAGGCCGCCGTCATCATCAAACCACTGTCTGTTACTGGATGCCGCTGATGCCGGCTTCCTTGATCAGTTTGCCCCAGGTCTCGTTTTCCGAAGCCAGGAAGGCGCCGAACTGTTGCGGATTGCTGTGCACGGCCTCGACACCGAGCGCGCCCAGTCTTTCCTTGACCTGCGCATCCGCCAACGCGCGGCCGAGATCATTGGATACCTTGTCGACCATCGACTGCTGCACCCCGGTCGGGAACAGAATACCCCACCAGTTCGCAGCGGAAAATCCTTTCACACCCTCTTCGGCCAGCGTCGGCAGTTCCGGTGTGAACGGCGTGCGCTGCGCACTGGTGACCGCCAAAGCGCGCAACTTGCCCGCCCGCAGATTGGCCATCACCGGCTGCGCATCGGAGAACATCATCATGATGTGGCCGCCCTGTACGGCAGCGATCGAAAAGACACCGCCCTGATAAGGCACGGTCACCACATCCACATTGGCCAGACGCTTGAACATCTCACCGGCAAGATGCGACATGCTGCCCGGACCGCTGGTGGCATACGTCAGCACTCCCGGATTCTTTTTCGCCAGACCGACCAGTTCCTTGACGTTTTTCACCGGCAGCGTCACCGGCACCACCAGGATATTGGCGGCACGGGTGATCTGCGATACCGGCACAAAATCCTTGGCCACGTTGTATTTGACCCGGGTCATCAGCGGGTTCGCCGTCACCGGACCGAAATTACCGAGTAGGAAGGTATAACCGTCAGGCGCCTGCTTGGCGGCGTACTCCATGCCCACGGCGCCTGCGGCGCCCGGACGGGAATCCACCAGCACCTGCTGGCCCCAGTATTCCGTCAATTTGGTGCCGATGATGCGCGCCATCGCATCGGAACTGCCCCCTGCCGGATAAGTCACGACAAAACGCACCGGTTTGCTGGGATAGGCCTGCGCCTGAACAACACCGCTTGCCAGCGCGGTGACGGCCAGACAGGACGCAATAAGGCTGTGTTTGATACTCATCGATCTCCTCCGATCATGATGGATCTGGTTGTGTGCCTGATCTGTGCCCGGTGAAATCCGGTGCTACGAATCAGGAAGCGTGGTTATTCTAGCCCCGCAAACGGCAAACGCAACGGGCAAAGCCTCAGTCGAGGAACAAACCAATCAGGTCGTTTAGAAAACGACGCCCCAGCGGCGTCGGGGTCGCCCGGCGATGATCGCGGATCAGCAGGCCCCGTGCTTCGGCGGCATCGAGCTGCGGCAGGATGCGGGTAAGGTCGAGGCCGGCGCGTTGCCGGAACCATTCGAGATCAAACCCGTCATTCAGCCGCAGTGCATTCATCATGAACTCACCCGGCAACTCAGCCGCCGTAACTTCGCGACGCTCGCTGATCACCGCTGCGTCACCGGCACGCTCCAGATAGGCCTTTGGCTGACGCGTGCGGGACTCCCGTAATATGTTGTTTTTAAATGACAATTTTGCATGAGCACCCGCACCAATGCCAAGATAGTCGCCGAACTGCCAGTAGTTGAGGTTATGCCGGCTCTGCCGGCCCGGTCGCGCAAAAGCGGAGGTTTCGTAGTGTTCGAATCCGGCTGCCGCAAGTTGCGCCTCCACCGCATCCTGCATTGCCGCCGCGGTATCGTCATCAGGCACCACCGGCGGATAACGGTGGAACCAGGTGTTCGGTTCGATCGTCAGGTGATAGGCGCTCAGATGCTGCGAACCCAGGGCGATGGCTGCGGCAAGATCAGCCTCCGCCTCCGCCACGGTCTGCTCCGGCAAGCCGTACATCAAATCCAGATTCACATTATCAAATGTGGACAGCGCCAATTCCGCGGCACGTCGAGCTTCCTGCGCGTCATGAATACGCCCCAATGCCTTGAGGTGCCGGTCATTCAGGCTCTGAATGCCCAGCGACAAGCGATTGATGCCGGCCGCACGGAATCCGGAAAACTTTTCCGCTTCGACCGTACCCGGATTCGCTTCCAGGGTAATTTCCGCATCCGCCGCCAGCGGCAAACGTGCGCGGACCCCTGAGAGCAACGCATCCATCGAGCGCACCGACAACAGACTGGGTGTGCCGCCGCCGATGAACACCGTCAGCACCGGCCGGCCCCACACCTGCGGCAGCGCCATTTCGAGATCGGCGAGCAGCGCAGCAATATAAGCGTCTTCGGGCAGTTCACCGCGCGCTTCATGCGAATTGAAATCGCAATAGGGGCATTTGCGCACGCACCACGGCACATGGATGTACAGCGACAGCGGCGGCAGCACATCAAACTGCGGCGTCGACAGCGACCCCGGTACGGGTTTCAGGGAGGACACGTGATTGGTCTGCCGGTTACTGACTGGCGCGCAAACGCACCACCAGCTGCGCGAGCGCTCGTCCGCGGTGGCTGACACGGTTTTTTTCTTCGGGCTGCAGTTCCGCCCCGGTACGACCGAACTCCGGCACCAGGAACAGCGGGTCATAACCGAAGCCGCCGCTGCCGCGCGGCTCACGCAGGATTTCGCCATGCCACTCGGCCTCGGCGATCAGCGGCTGCGGATCCCCGGCATGACGCACCAGCACGATCACGCAGTAATAATGCGCGCGACGGTCTGTCTCTGATGAAAGCGCCTGCAGCAGTTTCTCGTTGTTGCGTCGGTCTTGTTCGTCGCGGCCCGATGCTGCACCTTCCGCATAACGTGCCGAATGCACGCCGGGTTCGCCGCCCAGCGCATGCACGCACACACCGGAATCATCAGCCAGTGCCGGCAGTCCGGTGATACGGCTGGCATGACGCGCCTTGGCCAGCGCGTTTTCAATAAAGGTGCAGTGCGGTTCCTCGGCCTCAGGCACACCCAGCGCACCCTGCGTGACGACTTCGATCGCCAGCGGCGCGAGGATCGCCGCGATCTCGCGCAACTTGCCCGGGTTATTCGACGCGATGACGAGTTTGTTCATCGCAGACCGTTTCAGCCCAGCGCAGCCCGCTGCGCATCGATCAACCGGGTGATGCCGTGTTGGGCGAGATCGAGCATGGACTGCATCTCGGCGCGACTGAACGGCGCACCTTCGGCCGTGCCCTGCACTTCGATGATGCCGCCGGCTTCAGTCATCACCACATTCATGTCGGTATCACAATCGGAGTCTTCGGCATAGTCGAGATCCAGCACCGGCAGCCCCTGATAAACGCCGACTGAAACCGCTGCAACGGCTTCGCGCACCGGCGTCGCCACCAGGCGTTTTTCGCGGATCAGGAAATTCACCGCGTCGGTCAGCGCCACAAAAGCACCGGTAATGCTGGCAGTGCGCGTACCGCCATCGGCCTGCAGCACATCACAGTCGAGATGGATGGTGCGCGGCCCCAGCTTGTCGAGATCGACCACCGCGCGCAGCGACCGCCCGATCAGGCGCTGGATTTCCTGGGTACGCCCGGACTGCTTGCCCCGGGCCGCTTCACGGTCGGTGCGGGTATTGGTCGAACGCGGCAGCATGCCGTACTCGGCGGTCACCCAGCCGCGTTCAGTGCCGCGCAGGTGTGGCGGCTGTTTTTCAAGCACGCTGGCCGTGCACAGCACCTTGGTGGCGCCGAATTCGATCAGCACCGAGCCTTCGGCATGGCAGGTGAAATTGCGGGTGATGCGGATGGCGCGAAGTTCATCGGGCCGGCGCTGGCTGGGTCGCACGGGACTCCTTCAATATGCTATGTTCAACGGTCCGCAATTATACGGCCCGCAGCAGGGGCCGCAGTGCAATGACCCGCAGCTCCGCCATCAGCAGCATGACCGGTTACGCCACCGCCGCGCGCGAACTCGCCTGGGGTTCGGTCAGCGTCGAGTTGCGCTCGGTCAACCACCGTTACCTCGATGTCTCATTCCGCATGCCCGACGAACTGCGTCCGGCGGAAACCGCGCTTCGCGAAGCCATCGCAGCCACGGTAACCCGCGGCAAGGTCGAATGCCGCGTTGCCTATGCCCTGCGCAGCGGCGCGCAAAACAGCGCCGACCTCGACGCCAAGCTGCTCGCCCAGCTGCTGGAGCTCAACGGCAAAGTCCGCAACGCGCTGCCCGAAGCCCGTACGCTGACCGTCGCCGACATCCTGCGCTGGCCCGGCATGCTGGGTACCGACGAACTGCCGGTGGATGAACTGCGCAGCACTGCAAACGAACTGATGCCGGAGGTGCTGCGCGAATTCAGCGCAGCGCGCAGCCGTGAAGGTGAAAAACTCGCCGCGGTGATCCTGGAGCGTGCCGCCGACATGCGCAAGCGCATTGCCGTGGTGCAGCCGAGGATGCCGGACATCATTGCCGCCTTCCAGGACAAGCTCAATGCGCGCCTGCACGAAGCGCTGGTTTCAGCGGACGACGAACGCGTGCGCCAGGAAATCGCGCTGTTCATCAACAAGATCGATGTTGACGAGGAACTGTCGCGTCTGGCCACCCACCTTGACGAACTCGAGCGCATCCTCAAAAAAGGCGGCGCCTCCGGAAAACGCCTCGACTTCCTGATGCAGGAACTCAACCGCGAAGCCAACACGCTGGGCTCCAAATCCGTGGATATCGAGGTCACCCGCGTCGCCATGGACCTCAAACTGCTGATTGAGCAGATGCGCGAACAGATCCAGAACATCGAGTAGGCAGCGGATGAGCGGCAATCTCTACATCGTCAGCGCGCCCTCAGGCGCCGGCAAAACCAGCCTGGTGTCAAAACTGCTGGAAAACGACCTCCGGATCCGCAAATCGGTGTCGTACACCACCCGCGCGCCCCGTCCGGGCGAGACCGACGGGCAGCACTACCACTTCGTCAGCCTGGAAACCTTCGAAAAGATGGCAAAAGCGGGCGATTTCCTCGAATCCGCAACCGTCCACGGCAACCGCTATGGCACCTCACGCCGCTGGGTCGAAGAACAGCTGGCCGGGGATACCGATATCGTGCTCGAA
>JBIIZE010000250.1:0-3916 GCA_044346435.1 Burkholderiales bacterium | reverse complement strand
CCGCGACGAGAAACGCACCTGCCAACCTGCCTGCTGCAACTGCTTTCATGTAGCCTCCGATTTTGTTCAGGATTGCAATGGCGCGCTGTTGATTGCGGCCACTGTGCTCAGCCTGCCTCCTCATTGCAAGAATCAGACCTGCCTGCCCCGGTTGCCCGGTTTTTTTCTGCTTTTGTGGACGATGCCTTTTTTTCGGGGTGCGTTCAGACCGGCAGTACCGGATGTTTTGCCGTCCATGCCGTCGCCGCCTCGTAAGCTGCACCAACGCGATACACCGTCGCCTCATTGTAGGGCGCAGCGACGATCTGGATGCCCAGCGGCAGGCCTTCCTTGCTGAAGCCGGCCGGCACGGCCATCGCCGGGCTGCCGGTGACATTAAAGGGCGCGCGCGCCTGGCGGCTGTAAATGAATTCGCAGGCTTCCTGGTCATCGATACGCACCGCGGGATCATGCGCGCTGGCGGTGACGATGACATCGACGTCATTAAACAGCGCATGGAAGTCCGCGGTGAACTTGCTGCGCATGCGCAGTGCGTTGATGTAATCGCTGGCGCTGTACATTGCGCCGTAAAGAAAGCGCTGGCGCGTGATGTCGCCGTAATCCTGCGGCCGTTCGCGCAGCCATTTCTGGTGGATGGCGTAGGACTCCGATCCCATGATGATGCGGTTGCAGGCCTGGAACTGGCTCAACGCAACGGTTTTGACTTCGGTGACCTGCGCGCCGAGTTCCTGCATTTTCATCACCGCAGCGTCGACGGCCGCTCCCATCTGCGGGTCGGCCTTGATGTCGTCGTGGTAGAAGTGCTTGAGCCAGCCGATGCGCACGCCCTTGAGGCCTTTTCCGGTGAGCGCGGTGTAATCGACGCCGGGCCTTGCGACACTGCCCGGATCAAAGCCGTCATGGCCCGCCAGCACATTGAGCACGGTGGCGTTGTCATGGACGCTGCGCGTCAGCGGCCCGACATGGTCCAGCGAAAACGCCAGCGGAAACACGCCGCGCCGGCTGACCAGCCCGTAGGTCGGCTTGATGCCGGTGACGCCGCACATGGTTGCAGGATTGCGTATCGAGCCGCCGGTGTCGGTGCCGATGGCGAAGGGCACAAAGCCGGCTGCAGTGGCGACGCCGGAGCCGCTGGAGGAGCCGCCGCAGAAGTAATCACGGTTCCACGGGTTGCGCGCCGGCGGCCACGGCAGATCAAAACACGGCCCGCCGATGGCGAATTCATGCGTGGAGAGTTTTCCCATGAAGACTGCACCCGCGGCGCGCAGCCGCTGGGTCACAACCGCATCGGCGGTGGCGACGTTGTCTTTGAGGATCGAGGAATGCGCGGTGGTCGGCAATCCGGCGTAGTCGATGATGTCCTTCAGGCCATAGGGCACGCCATGCAGCGGGCCGCGCCAGTTGCCGGCGCTGATCTCGGCTTCGGCACGGCGTGCGTCAGCCAGCGCGATCTCGGGCATGAAGCGCAGAAAGGCATTGAGCCGGCCGTCGTGACGCTCGACCCGGGCAATCAGCGCCTGCGTCCATTCAACGGGAGAGAGTTTTTTGTCACGGAGAAGCGCGGAGCCTTCCGCGATGGACAGCCAGGCGGGATCACTCACAGCGATTGCCCCGTCGCCGGCAGCCGGAATACCAGCGCCGGCTCATCAGCGGGCGTCAGGCTGGAAATATCAAGCGCGCCGCGGCGCATTTCGGCGACACGCGCTGCATTCAGCAGTTTGACCAGATCCTGTTCGGACAATTTGCGCAGCCCCAGCTGGTCGGCAAGCTTGCGCGCCTCGATTGCATCTTCTGTGGAAAGTTTTGCCATGTATCCGCCCTGGATAAGTTGCGAGCGGCCCGATGCACGACATCGGGCCGCGATCAATACCGGGCAAGAATACCCCGCCACGCCCCGACCGATTGATGACCTCGCGCATATTGGACTCAAAGCACAGCACCCGGTAGCAACAAAAAGGCCTGCATTGCAAACATGCCGGTCACCGCTCCGGCATCTGGAATGATTTGCCAGCCAGACTGTTAGTTACTGATAATATTGAAAAATTCCTCCAAGCACGCACCCCATGCTTCTCAATCCCCGATCGCGCGCGATTTACCTGACGCTCATTGCATCCGGCATTTCCATGCTCTGCAATGTTGTCCACGCGCAGACCACGCGCCCGGATGCGGGCACGCTGCAGCGTCTGCAACGCGACAGCACACGCCCCGCCGTGCCGGACCCGCAACGCGGTCGCGAAGTGTTGCGCAGCACAGACGGTTCCGCTGCGTCCGCGCCGGCGGGCACCGCGCAGGTGACGCTGTCGCGTTTTGTGTTTGTCGGCAACACGCGCATTGCCTCCGAAGAACTCAATGCCGCACTGCAGCCCTATCTCGGCCGTCCGCTGACACTGGCGGATCTGAATGCCGCCGCCGAACTGGCGACAACGGTGTATCGCGAGCGCGGCTACAACCTGGCGCGGGTGCTGCTGCCGCCGCAGGATATCGGCGACAACGCAGCGACGCTGCTGGTGCTGGAGGGTTATGTCGACAGCATCGGCCCGGAACTGGTAGACCTCTCCGAGGGACGCACCGACATGCTCTATCTGGTGGCGATCCTCAACCGCCAGATCGACTGGTCGGCCCCGATCAACCGCCGTGAATACGAACGCGCGCTGCGCCTGATCGACAATCTGCCGGGCGTCACCGTGCGCTCGGTGATTTACCCGGGCAATGAGCCGGGCACTGCGCATCTGCGCATCGAGGCCTTCCCCATCGCCATGGCGCGCGGCGGGCTGATCGCCGACAACTACGGCTCGCGGGCCTCGGGCAGCGCGCGGCTGTCGGGTTATGCCGTGATCGAAAACACCGCCGGCCGCCACGAACGCGTGCGTGTGGATGCATCCACCACCGGGCCGGGCCTCAATTTTATTGGTGTGGATGCGATGCTGCCGGTGGGTACCGACGGCTGGATGGTCGGCGCCTATGCGGATTATCTGCAATACGACATCCGCGACAGTTTCGACGGCGCCAACAACGAAAAGGGTTATGCCTCGCATATCGCGCTCAATGCGAGTTATCCGCTGTGGCTGCTGGCGGATGTGTCGCTGACGGCATCGGGCTCGGTCAATTACCTCAACCAGATCGACCGCAGCGTGCTGCTCGGCCGCGAGGACCGCAACATCGGTTATTTCAACTTCGCGCTGCTCGGCGAAAAATCCTGGCATGGCGGACGCCCTCGGGCGACGCTGGCGCATCTGGGGCTGTCCATCGGCCGCGTCGACACGGCAACGGGTATTGATACCTTCGGCACCAACGGCAGCTTCACCGCCATCGAGGCGGAGTTCAATCATGTGCAGCGGCTCGCGCGCGACTGGTCCAGCCAGCATGTGCTGCGTGCGCAGACGGCATCGCAGAACCTGAATGGATTTTTCAAATGCAGTATCGGCGGTCCGGCGTCGAACCGCGGTTATCCGGTCGGCCAGTTCATCGCCGACCGTTGCGCAAAATTCACCAACGAGCTGCAGTGGCATCTGCCCGATGATTTCGGGGGCGCGCGTCTGCAGCTGTCGGCCTTCCTGGATCTGGCGCAGGGACGCGAGAACATCAACCCGGTGCCGGGCCAGAACAATTACAGCGACACGCTGTCTAGCGCAGGCCTGGGCGCGCTGGCACTGCTGCCCGGCGGCCACGAACTCAGCGCGACACTGGGCCGGCAATTGAAATCCACCAAGGAACGCGACACGCTGGGTTATGACGCGGACCAGCGCAGCAACCGCACCCGTTTCTGGGTGCAAGGCGTGCTGAAGTTTTAGCGGAACACTGGAGAACGCCGCGATGAACAATCGAATCCAAGGCTTCACACTCACCACGATGGCAATCGCGGTCGCAATGGCCTGCGCGCCGGCACAGGCTCAGGTGAAATCGAAAAAGGCCAAGG
>JBIIZE010000249.1:0-3929 GCA_044346435.1 Burkholderiales bacterium | reverse complement strand
AAACCATGTTGCCTGAAATTGTGTAACCGACGTAATTGCCCACCGGTGCAGCCGCCACCGGCAGTGTGATACCCAGTTCCGCCACGCGTTTGTCGTAATCAGCCATGTCTTCCTCCACTTTCGTGATTGCTCAGGTTATTCGTAACATCAGCCATAAATTTTCTGCGGCAGCCACAAGCCGATCTGCGGAAACATATAGAGCAGGATCAGCGCAACAACCTGGATCGCCATGAAAGGCAGCATGCCGGCGAAAATCTGGTTCAGGGTCACGCCCTGCGGCGCGACACCGCGCAGATAGAACGCCGCCATGGCGACCGGTGGCGACAGGAATGCGGTCTGCAGATTGAGGGCCACCAGCAAACCGAAAAACAGCGGGTCGATATTGAAGTGCGCCAGCAGCGGCACAAAAATCGGCACAAAGATCACGATGATCTCGGCCCAGTCCAGCGGCCAGCCGAGCAGAAAAATGATCGCTTGCGCCAGCACCATGAACTGCAGCGGCGTGAGGTCCATCGACAATACCCACTTTTCGATCAGTTCCTGTCCGCCCAGCAGCGCGAACGCTGCGGAAAAAATACTCGAGCCGACAAACAGCCAGCACACCATCGCGCTGGTTTTCGCAGTCAGCGCGACGGACTCCCTCAATACGCTTAGATTGAGTTGCCGGTAGGCTGCCGCCAGCAGCATGCCGCCCATGGAGCCGATGGCTGCCGCTTCGGTTGGTGTGGCCAGACCCATGATGATGCTGCCGAGCACCGCGAGAATCAGTGCAGCCAGGGGGAAAAAGGAGCCGAACAGCATTTTCAGCATTTCGAGCCGGTTCAGCGTAAGCCAGCCGTAAAACGCGACCAGCACCGAAGCGCCAAGCCCCGCGGACATCCAGAACGTCACGGGGACTTTCACCGGCCCGCCAACCAGCGCGCCGGCAGCGTCCGCCGCCTCTGTCGTAACCGGCTCCACAGCCGTCAATCCGTAGTAGGCCGCACCGAATACCAGCAGGAATCCGGCCAATGGCGCCAGGCCGATGGCCGCGTACTTGAGCAGCATGGCTGCAGACACGCCGGAATTGCGCCGCCCTTTCAGCGCCGCAATCATCGAAGGCAATGCACGGTCGCTGCCACTCCCTGCTGCAGTCGCGAATTGCGGCAGTCCCACCCCGCGTTGTGCGACCGGCAGCGGCGGCGCCAGATCGGGGCGCAGCGCGCTGATACAAATCACGAAGCCGACATAAAGCGCGGCCAGCATCAGCCCGGGCAACATCGCCCCTGCATAGAGCTGAACCACGGACACACCAGCCGTTGCGCCGTAGACGATCAGCAGCACTGACGGCGGAATCAGGATGCCGAGACAACCACCGGCCGTGATCACACCCGACGCGAGTTTGACGTTATAACCGGCGCGCAGCATCACCGGCAGCGCCAGCAAGCCCATCACCGTGACTACCGCGCCGACGATACCGGTGGCTGTGGCAAACAGGGTGCAGGTCGCCAGCGTCGCTACCGCCAGCGCCCCGGGCACACGCGCCAGCGCGAGATGCATGGCATGGAACAGCTTGCTGATCAGGTTCGCGCGTTCGACGAGATAACCCATGAACACGAACAGCGGAATGGAAATCAGCACGTCATTGGTCATCACCGCAAAAGCACGCTGCACCACCAGATTCAGGGTGCGCGAAGGATCACCGTTGAAGGCATACAGGGAAAACAACACACCCATGCCCATCAGTGTGAATGCCGCAGGAA
Source organism: Burkholderiales bacterium (assembly GCA_044346435.1). GTDB lineage: Bacteria > Pseudomonadota > Gammaproteobacteria > Burkholderiales > SG8-41. The sequence goes on along the minus strand of JBIIZE010000249.1, from coordinate 2,187 downwards.
AACCGATCATGATGGCGAACACCACCAGCGCCAGCATCAGCAGTCCGACGTGGCCATTGGTCATGTCGGCGGGCGCCGGGAAAAACGCCACGCAGGCCGCAAGTATTGCCGCCATCATTCCCAGACCGAATTTCACTTCAAATCTCATGCCCCGGACTCCGCTTTGACCTTCGCGCGCAGTTGCTCGACGTCCACTTCCTTGACGTCGGACAAACGCTCAGGCCATGTGCCGGAACGCAGGCACAACACACAACGCAGGATTTCAGCGACGCCCTGCAGCAACAGTAGCGCGCCGGCAACGGGAATCACGGTCTTGAACGGATACACCGGCGGGCCATCAGGCGTCAGTGGCGACCCTTCGCGAATTGCCCATGAATCGGAGGCAAAGGTGTAACCCGCCCAGATCAGCGCCACGACACCGGGAACAAAGAACAATATATACAGCGTGATGTCGATACCCGCCTGCGTCCTCGGCTTGAACGCGCCGTACATGAAATCACCGCGCACATGGGCATCCTGCGCGAGGGCATAGGCCCCCGCGAGCATGAACAAGGCGCCGAACAGCATGTAACTCGCATCGAAAACCCAGTCATGCGGATTCGACAGCACGTAACGCGAGAACACTTCCCAGGAAATGATCACGGTGAGCACGACGATCAGCCAGGCTGCCGCCCGGCCAACCCTCGTACTCAACGCATCAATAAACCCGATAACCGCTGCAATACGGGTCATCAGGCAACAGGACCCTTGCCGAAATAATGCGAATAGGCCGCGCTCTGGCTGACCTGCACCTCGTTATGCCAGTACACCACGCGTTTCGCCCAGGCCATCTGTGAATCGATCACCTTGGCGAACAGGGGATTTTCCGCGCCGCGTTTTTTGATCACCGCATTCCACGCCTTCAGTTGCGCATCCAAAATGGGTTTCGGTGTCTTGTAGGCTTTTACTTTTTGATTTTTCTGCAGTTCGAGGTAATCCTGTGACATGCGGTGCATGGCCTTCCATGACATATCCGCACTGGCGGCCTGAGACGCAAGCTTCAACACGATTTTCAGTTCTTCGGGCAGCGCCTCGTACTTCTTGCGGTTGATCATCACCTCGCAGAAGTTGTTGGCCATGTGATAACTCTGCTGCAGATAAAACTTGGCGACATCCGGGAAGCCCATGATGCGGTCATCGGTGGCACTGGCAAACTCGGCACCGTCGAGCAGGCCGCGGTCGATCGCCGGCACGATATCGGGCGGCGCCATCTGCACCGCCGACATGCCAAGCTCCTTGAACATGTCCACGGCAAGACCCGCGGTGCGGAACTTCAGACCCTTGAGGTCAGCCGGCCCCTTGATCTCTTTCTTGAACCAGCCCATGGGTTCGCAGGGCACCGGCGCAAACAGCAGGCTGACCAGATCAAGCTGGGCCGCAGCCTGGATTTCGGTGTAGAGCTCCTTGCCGCCGCCGTATTCGATCCAGCCCAGCATCTGGTTACCATCCATGCCGAAATCCGGACCTGCGCCATAAAGGCCAAATGCAGTGTTTTTGCCGAACCAGAAACCCGGCAGGCCGTGGCCGCCATCGAGTACACCCTTGCTCGCCGCGTCGATGATCTGCAGCGCCGGCACTACAGCGCCAGCCGGCAGCATGTCGATTTTGAGTTTGCCGCCCGACAACTCCGCCACTTTTTTGGTCCAGTCGACGGCGAACTCCTGATAAAGGAACTTCGCCGGCCAAGTACTCTGGAAGCGCCAGTTGATGACCGTCTGTGCACGGGCAATCGCCGGGAAACCCAGTGCTGCGGTTCCCGCAGCTGCCGCGGCGCCCAGAAAACGGCGGCGTGTCGGTGCCTCAGCCGGGGTGATGTCTTGTTTCGAGTCGTGCTTGGTCATGGGTCTGCTCTCCGTTAAATTGGGCCACGACTCCTCCGGTACCACTCGGGTTGTATTGTTTTGTCGGGAACAACCTGTCCCGTCTGCCTGCCACAAAGTATCCTTACAGGAAACTATGAAGTCAACAGAATCATGTATTATTGTTTTGCAGCATCATTTTTTCATTCTTAATATGCATTTTGATGGTGCATCGCATTATTTTTAACGCACCAAATAGTTTCTTTTCAGGAAACTTTGCCCCGAAACAGTGCCGCAAGCGCAGCAAGCAAAGGAGTCGGCAGATGCATTTTGGAATTTTCATTTACGA
>JBIIZE010000248.1:0-3939 GCA_044346435.1 Burkholderiales bacterium | reverse complement strand
GCCGATCGCCAGCCATTGCTCACGCGCCGCTGCCGGCATGGATTCGTAAGTCTTGATCAATCCGACAACATCACCATCCGCGAGATCAATCTGTGCCGGCGCTGTGTCGCCCACTGCCAGCCAGCGCGCCCGAACCTGGAGTGCATCGGCAACCTTGTAGAGATTTTCATGGGTCATGTTTTTGGTGTCACCGTTGATCCAGCGATGCACCGTCTGACGCGGCAGGCCGATTCGGCGCCCCAACTCCGCCACTGATTTCATTCCGCACGCTGACATTGCGGTGCGGATGCGCGCAGCGATTGATTTTGCAGGATCAACCGGCTCCGCCTTGATGCGCCCTCTACCCATTCGTACCGCTCCGGTGAATAAATGTGTCGCAGCGAACAAGTCACTGCACAGTGACACATTAATTCGTATGACTTACTTCAGGCTTACTTGGATGGATATAAAAACGAATGGCCGCAAGAGAGAAGGCCAACAATAATATTCAATAAAAACAAATACTTATAAGTGTTCGCCACTCCGATTGTCGTACATAAATGACACTGGTATTTTTTAATCTACAGCACAATGCGGCGCGTTACTGCACGACTGTTTCCAAAACACGGCACATACACGGAATGCGTGCCGGGCCCGCCGGCAACAATCAGTTGAATATCTTCCGCGCGCGGCGAGATCGGCAACAAAGTTTCATCACTCAACTCCCCCAGCTCCGGCGTGCGTGAAGCGCGGGCACGATCGATCTCCTTGGCGCTGAGCTGCTTCACCGCGATTTTCGAGCGTTCCCACAACTGACGCTTGACCTCCGCCTTGTCCCAACCCTCACGGCGAAATATTTCGGCATGTTCGCTGCCGAGAATGAACCACGGCTCGCCGCCATGTACATATTCATTGCTGGTTGGATGCATCATCGTCTCAGCGATCACCCGCGCCAGTTCATCGGCGTACCTGGCATGCGTGTTCATGTTCATCGTGCCTTCGGCGCCGACCACGGTCACCGTGCTGTCACCCGCAGCGAACCCGCGCTCGACATGCAAAGGCTGCCAGGGATGGTTTTCTTCGTTCTCTGCGCAGCAAAAAGTGAATTTCCCGGGCTGGCCGTGGGTCGCACGGTCCATCTCGCCGGGCCAGGCACCGCCGATGTTCTGCAGGATCAGCCGCATCGCGCGACCGAGCGTGGCATTGGCCCAGCTACCCTGTCCGATGCAGTTGAACGTGGCGTTCACCTGCAACTGCTTCGAGATCGGGCCGTTGAGCACCAGCCATACCGCCACCGGATTGGTCGTGGCCTGGATGCCCTGCAGATTGAAATCGGCTTCGGCAACCGCTTCGGTCGCTGCGATCAGCACCGGCAGATATTCGGGATCACAGCCGGCCATCACCGCATTGATGGCAATCCGCTCTACCGTCGCCGCACCGAAACCCGGCGCGACGCGCGCGACCAGTTCATGTCGGCCGCGGCGGCTGTGCGCCAGCATGCGGTCAACGCGGGCGGCAGTTGGCGGAACGATGGGCAGACCATCACTCCAGCGGCGCTCGCGATACAGCCGGTTGATCGCATCAATATCATCCGGCATTTCCAGCGTGGCCGCGTTGTCCAGGATCTGCGCCGTCATGGCTTTTCTCCCGCCAGCATTTTGGCGATATCGGCAACACACTGCTCAGCGATTTGGCGTACATCTTCCCGGCTGCGTCCACCAAAAGGATGGGGAATCACGGCGATAGGCAAATTGCTGTTACCCAGTGCGCGGGCCTGTGCGCGGCCGAGCGTCTGAAACGCCGTCGAACACACCGTCACAGCACGCTTGCCCTGCTTGGTGACTTCAACACTGTCGTGGACACTCCACGACGCGCAGGACCCTCAGTCGCCGGAGCCGGCAATCACCACATCGCATTCCAGCGACAAAGCGGCAATCACGGCGGGATCCGCGGGAAGGGATGCTGAAGGCTTGCGCCGCATGAGCACCTTCGCCACGCCATAACGCGACTGCAGCAGTTCGGCAAGGTCTTCCGCGAGGTAATTGAAATTGGGCTTGGCGTTGTCGATGAAGCCGACCGTCGCACCGGCCAGTCCTCGCAATGCGGATTGCGCGACTGCTGGCACAGCCTCGCTCGCACGCGGGGCCGTCGGATCAAAAAGTATCAGTGTTTGCATGATGATTTCCCGGATTGCAAAATGGATCAGGGATCGAGCCGGATGTTGGCCTGCTTCACCAGTCGGGTCCACATCTGGATTTCCTTGCTGATAAAAGCCTGTAACTCCTGCGGCGAATTGCCGACCGGCGTTGCCCCCAGAGCGAGCATCTGCTCACGCATCTGCGGCGCGGTCAGCGACTTCAGGGTTTCATCATGGACGCGCTTGATGATGGCAGGCGGCGTTTTCGCCGGCGCCAGCAACGCGTACCACAGCGTTGATTGATAACCCGGGACCGTCTCGGAAACTGCGGGAATGTCGGGATAAGCCGGCGACCGCGCGAGACTGGTCATGGCCAGCGCACGCAACCGTCCGCTTTTGACATGCGGCATCGAAGGCAAGGGACTCGTGCAGATGATCTGCACCTGCCCCGCCACCACATCGACCAGCGCGGGTCCTGCGCCCTTGTATGGAATGTGCACAACATTGATGCCGGTCAGTGACTGCAGCAATTCCACCGACATGTGACCGCCGGAACCGGGGCCTGAAGACGCGTAATTGATACGGCCCGGCTGCGCCTTGGCCGCAGCAATCAACTCACGGATACTGCCGACCTTGAGGGAAGGATGTGCCACAAATACCAGCGGTGACTCAGCCACCAGTGTGATCGGCACAAAATCCTTCAGCGTGTCGTACGGCAGGTTGTTGCGCAGCGCCGGATTGATCGAATGCGTTGCACTGGCCAGGAACAGGGTGTAACCGTCGGGAGGAGCACCCGCTGCGATCTGCGAAGCGATGACCTGCCCGCCCCCGCCGCGATTGTCATTGACCATCTGTTGCCCAAGTCCCGCACTGAGGCTGGTCGCCAGCATGCGGCCGACAATATCGCCGGCACCGCCGGGCGGATAAGGAATGATCAACCGGACCGGACGCTGAGGATACGTGTCGGCAGCCGTCGCAACCGGCACGGCAGCAAACAACATGACAGATGCCAGGAATGTGAATTTGATCGGATGAAGCGCCATGTAACCTCGTGCCATGCGGCATTGTCGGATTGAACGCTGATCTTACCGCAGCCGCACCAGCCAATCGGCCCTTGGCATTACGATATGGACTGGCTCAGCACTCCGACCTGCATCAACCGCTTTACATCAACCTTTGTATGCCGCGGCTTCGGTATTGGCCTTGCGCAGATTTGACGAGAGCTGGCGCGCGATCTGCTCCAGCATTCGTATCTTGATGTCCGGTCGATCGCACCCCAGACGATCAAACAGCACACGATCAATCACCCGGAAGGTCACCGGCTCCAGCGCCATGACATCCGCTGAACGCGGCGCACCATCCAGCAAGCCCATTTCACCAAAACTCATGCCAGCCTCAAACACATCCAGCCGTGAACCCTTGCCGCCCGAATCTGAAGGCAGGCGCACTTCCACCGAACCCGACATCAGCAGATAAATACTGTCGCCGGCGTCGCCGGCACGCATCAGATAGTCGCCGGCCGGTGCGCTGCGAACGGGCATTTCGGCATCAAGCATCGCCAGATCGCTGCCATTCAGTCCCGACAGCAGCGCAATATCGCTGAGCCCCACCGCACGCGCACCGATCCACCCGGTGCCGGAGACCTCCGTCAGCAGTGCGTTTTCGCAACGCTCCAGCGCGGCATCGTCATCATCGAACAGTGCCTCTTCCGGAAAGCCGGCCTTGCGCAGACGGCTTGCAAAACTGCCGGCGCAACAGATCACCATCCGCACCCCCTGCACCCCCAGGCTGCCGCGCAAATCGATCAGCAGCTTCAGCGCAAC
>JBIIZE010000247.1:0-3955 GCA_044346435.1 Burkholderiales bacterium | reverse complement strand
TGGCCAGGACTTCGTCAAGATCATTGTAAAAATCGACGCCTTCGACATGCTGAATATCGACACCGTGCGTCTGCGGCAAGTCTTCGCGTTCTGCGATCGTATCGCCATATTGCACGTCGACACCGCGTACGCCCGGCACGCTCAACAAGGGTGCGAAATCAGCAAGACTCGCACACTTGCTCGCGCCCAGACGCCCGACGCGGGCGCTGCGCCAGGACAAAGCCAGTTTGAATCCATCGCCGAGGCGACTGCGATAATGTTCGACCCGTTCCGGGGCCGCCTGCAAAACCCGGCGCGGCTGTCGGGCAAAACTGTCGACGGTCGGCCGGAAAAATCCGGGAAGGGAACCACAGAACAGTGCCGCGCCGGCGGTCGCCAGCGCAACATCCGGTGGGTCATCCGAACCGACAAATTTCACCTTAGGAAATCCCCGTTGGTATGCCGGTAGCAGCCGTGGATCGACCTCATAAATAAACGGCAAGCCGGTTTCCACCAGTTCCGGGATCATTGTGGAAAACAGGATCTGGTCGCCAATTCCCTGTTCATACCAGATACCTATCGGCCCTGCAGGTCTGTCGCGGGGACCGCGCCACAACGGAAGACTCTCAAAGGCGGCAATCGACGGTATTTTTTTGCGCAGATTTGCGCGATACGCGGTCGGATCGCAGCGGTGCTCATATTCCGCCCAGCCCCCGGCAAAATTACGCCTGTACAAGCGCACCACGGCCAGATTGTGATGTACATCGGGGAAATCCGGATTCAGTTCAAGGGCGCGTTCATACAACTTTTCCGCTGCATCAAGATCGCCCTGATCATGCAACGTAATGCCCAGTCCGTTGTAACCCTGCGCATTTTGGGGGTCATGATCGATAATCCACTGGAAATCAGCTGCCGCACCCGCATGATCACCGGCCTCGTACAACGTGTTGCCGCGGTTATTGCGGAAATCGATATTGCCGGGCTCCAGCTTCAGCGCCCTCTCGTATGCTGCCAACGCTTCCGTGCCCCGCCCCAGAGCATTCAGCGCGCTGGCGCGGTTGTAATGCAACATGCCGACATCCGGGCGGTATTTCAGCCCGCGGTCAAAACTTTGCACCGCATCCTCAAACCGCTTCAAGGCCACCAGCGTATTGCCATGATTGCACCAGACCTCGGCCTGGTCGGGCGCAGAAATCAGGGACTGGTCATAACTGGCCAGGGCTTCCTCAAACCGCTCCAGGCGCTGCAACACCACACCGCGCCCGAAATGCGCCTCGGCATCCCGCGGAGCGATGGCCAGCGCCCGGTCATAACTGGCAAGTGACTGTTCCGGCGAACCGGTTTCAGCCTGGATACGTCCCATCAAGGTATGGGCGCGGAAAATCCCGGGGTCGGAATCAAGCGCAGCCGTCACGAAAAAATGCGCTTCGGTAAACGCACCCATTTCAGTTTTCAGTAAAGCCAGCTGATAAAGGACTTCGGTGTCCCCTGGACGCACTGACAGTGCCTTGCGCAGAAGCGCTCCGGCCTGTTGCCATTGCCCCTGCCGCTTCAGTGCCAGCGCTTGAGCGATACGGCCCGCAGGTTTTTTTGCCATAGAAATACTTCCCGTCACTCCAGTCAGACCAGGAACAATGTCGCCAATCCGAGGAATATAAAAAATCCGCCGCTGTCGGTAATGGCGGTAATCATCACGCTGGATCCGATCGCCGGGTCACGCCCGAATTTTTCCATGAGCAGGGGAATCACCACGCCCATGATTGCCGCCAGCAGCAGATTCAGCGCCATCGCCCCCGTCATCACCAGTCCGAGCTGCCAGCTGTGATAAATCAGGAACGCGAACAAACCGACCACGCTGCCCCAGATCAATCCGTTCAACGCAGAAACACTGAGTTCTTTCACAAACAGCGCGCGAGCGTTGTCGCGGGTGATTTGCCCGAGCGCCAGTGCGCGAACAATCATTGTCGTGGTCTGATTCCCGGAGTTGCCGCCGATACCGGCAATGATGGGCATCAGCGCCGCCAGCGCCACCAGCTGGGCAATGGAGTGCTCAAATACGCCGATCACCCGTGAGGCAATAAACGCCGTCACCAGATTCACTGCCAGCCAGGCCCAGCGGTTTCTCACGCTTTTCCAGACGGATGCAAATAAATCCTCGTCTTCGGCCAGACCGCCGGCAGCCAGGGTTTCAGTATCTTTAGCTTCGCGGATGTAATCCACCACAGCATTGACCGTCATGCGACCGACGAGGCACCCCTCGCCATCGATCACCGGCGCCGATACCAGGTCATATCGTTCGAAGGCGCTTGCGGCATCATGGGCATCCTGCTCAGGCATGAAACTGGTGTATTCGCGAACCATCACCTCGGCAACCAGCACTTCCGGATCCGTGACCAGCAACCGGTTCACCGGTAACAGTCCCTGCAATCGGTCATCACGGTCCACCACGAACAGCTGGTCCGTATGGTCGGGCAACTGATCGAGCCGGCGCAGATAACGCAGCACCACTTCGAGAGTCACATCCTCGCGCACCTCGATCATCTCGAAATCCATCTGCGCGCCGACCGTTTCTTCCGGGTAAGACATCGCCTCGCGCAGCTGCTCGCGCTCTTCGGTCGACAGCGATTTGAAAACATCGCGAATGACTTCGCGTGGCAGGTCCGGCGCCAGATCGGCGATTTCATCGGTATCGAGCTGGCCCGTTGCGGCCACCAGCTCGTCCTCGTCCATGTGCGCGATCAGCGTTTCGCGAACGGCGTCCGAAGTTTCAAGCAGGATTTCGCCATCACGTTCGGCTTTGACCAGATCCCACACCACCAGCCGCTGCTCCAGCGGCAGTGCTTCCAGGATGTAGGCAATGTCGGCGGGGTGCAGCCGATCCAGCAGTTGCTGGAGTTCCGTCAGGTGCTGCCGATGCACCAGCGTCTCGACAAGGCCGTGGCGCGAACCTTCCTGCCGATGCACCAGATTCTCCACCAGCTCATGGCGATGCAGCAGCCCGACCACTAGGTCGAGATGTTTTTCAACGCCGGATTGGATGTCCTGATGATTGGCCACTGCAGCCCCGAAATCACGCTTTGGTCGCGATGATGCGCCGCGCATAGTATCCGGGAATTCACCGGCTTGTGAACTGATATCTGCCCGCTGTCGGCACAAAAAAAGGGGGCGCCGAAGCGCCCCCTTTCAGGGTATTGCCTGCTACGTAAAACTTAGAACGTGTGGACCAGACCCAGCACGAACACGCTCGAGTTGTCGCCCGAGGTTGCAGCGGTGTTGCCCGTCAGGTTGTACGAACCCGCGCTGTCGTTGTCCATGCGTGCGTAGGTCAGGCTCGCCTGCGTGCGCTTCGACAGGGCGTGGCCGTATCCGATCTGGTACAGCTTGGCACCGGTGTTGGCACCGCCACCTGCGCTGGTCTTGGCATCGCCCGCGTCGGCGTAGCCGAACTTGACGGAGTGCGGTCCGCTCAGCTTCCAGTCACCGGCAAGATTCCACGATTTACGGGTGGTCGTCACTCGCGCGCCAGCTGCGCCAGTTTCGACTTCAGCGTCAACATAGGTCAGGCCCAGTTTGACAGCGCCAAGCTGGTAGGTGCCGCCGATCAACCAGGCGGTGTCTTCGTTGCCAACCGTGTAGGTAGCAGCGGTATTGCCGCCGAGAGCCTGATCCTTGTCTTTATTCTGGTAGCCGGCAACGATTGCCATCGGGCCCGCAACATACTGGCCGCTGAAGCTGATCTGACGGCCTTTCGGGGTCACTGCCAGGCCGTTGCTGATCGTCGCGGTAACGGTGTTGTTACGCGCAGTTTGCAGCGTCGTGTATTGCAGGCTGGCCGAGAAACCGCCGAATTTCGGGGTGTCGTAGTTCACCGTGTTGGTGTTGCGAGTCGAGAACGAACCGGCAAACGCGCCGCCGTTCGACAGGGTCATCAGCTGCGTGCCGGCCCAGCCGGTTTCATTGGTGATCCGGGTGATTG
>JBIIZE010000013.1:0-15257 GCA_044346435.1 Burkholderiales bacterium | reverse complement strand
GCTCGGCGCCTTCCACCAGCTGCTGCTCGCCGGGCATTCGATCATTGTCATCGAGCACAACCTCGACGTGATCCGCGCTTCGGACTGGATCATTGATCTGGGCCCGGAGGGTGGCGATGCCGGCGGCATGATCGTCTGCACCGGCACGCCGGACGAAGTGACGCAGCACCCGACCTCGCACACCGCGAAGGCGATGCGCGACTATGCGGCATCGCTCGGCGTAGCGCCGGCAATCCCCAAGGTCCGTCACGCCGTCGCGCTGCACGGCAACTCGATCAGCGTCAGCCATGCGCGCGAACACAATCTGAAAAACATCAGCGTCGATATCCCGCGCGGGAAATTTACCGTGGTCACCGGCGTGTCGGGCAGCGGCAAATCGACACTGGCTTTCGATATCGTGTTTGCCGAAGGTCAGCGCCGTTATCTCGAATCACTGAATGCCTATGCCCGCCAGTTCGTGCAGTCGGCGGCGCGGCCCGAGGTCGATGCGATCTACGGCATCCCGCCGACGGTGGCGATCGAGCAGCGCACCAGCCGCGGCGGCCGCCGCAGCACAGTGGCAACGTTGACCGAGATCTATCATTTCCTGCGCCTGCTTTATGTGAAGCTGGGCACGCAATACTGCCCCGACTGCGATGTCGCGATCGAGCCGCAGAGCATCGACCAGATCACCGCGCGCATCATGAAAGAGTGCCGCAACGACCGCATCGGCCTGCTCGCGCCCCTGGTGGTAAATCGCAAGGGTTATTACACTGACCTCGCGAAGTGGGCCGCTGGCAAGGGCCACACCCATCTGCGGGTCGATGGTGAATTCATTCCGACCTCGCCATGGCCGCGCCTCGCGCGATTCCAGGAACACAGCATCGAGTTGCCGGTTGCCGACATCCGCGTCAAACCAGAAAACGAAACCGCGCTGCGCGCCGGCCTCGCTGCCGCGCTGGAACACGGCAAGGGCGTGGTGCATGTACTGGGCGGACTCGACTCGCTAGCCGATGCGATGGCGAAAAAGGATGCGAAGCGCATCAACCTCACCGAAACCGTGTATTCAGTGAAGCGCGCCTGCCCCTGCTGCAACAAGAGTTTCCCCGAACTCGATCCGCGGCTGTTTTCGTACAACTCCAAACACGGCTGGTGCGCGACCTGTTTCGGCACCGGGCTGTCGCTGGAAACAGTGGACTGGGATGAAGAACGCGAAAAAACCGGCACCGAAGAACATGTGCTGGATTCCTGGCTGAACTGGCTGGAAATCGATGAGCCCTGCCCGACCTGCTCAGGCAAACGGTTGAATCCGACAGCACTGGCGGTGCGTTACCGCAAACGTTCGATCGCCGAACTGGCGGCATTGCCGGTGGCGAAACTGGCGGGCGAATTCACCGATGTATCGTTCAGCGGTCGCGAAGCGGCGATTGCGCGCGACATCGTCAGCGAAATCCGCAGCCGGCTGAGTTTTCTCGATGAAGTCGGCCTTGGTTATCTCGCGCTCGACCGTGCGGCGCCGACGCTGTCCGGCGGCGAAGCCCAGCGCATCCGCTTGGCCGCACAACTCGGCTCCAACCTGCGCGGCGTTGCCTACATCCTTGATGAACCGACCATCGGCCTGCATCCGCGCGACAACCAGATCCTGCTCAACACGCTGGCAAAGCTGCAGACCAAGGGCAACACGCTGATCGTGGTCGAACACGATGAAGACACCATCCGCCGCGCCGATCATGTGATTGATCTCGGTCCCGGCGCGGGACGTTTGGGCGGCCATGTCGTGGCGGCCGGAACCGCCGCCGAACTGCAGGCCAATCCGCAATCGGTGACCGGCCGCCTGCTGGCGAAGCCACTGCAGCATCCGCTGCATCCGCCGCGCAAGGTCGATACCAAAACGCCGTCGCTGTTTGTACGCGACGCCGCCTTGCACAACCTGCAGCGCGTGCAGGCGCGGGTGCCGCTGGCCCGGCTGACGGTAGTCACCGGCGTCTCGGGCTCGGGCAAATCGACGCTGGCGCGGGATGTGCTGCACGCCAATCTCGCGCGCCTGGTCAACAACAAGACAAAATCAGCAATAAAAACAACAGGCTGCAAAGAGATCACGGGCTGGGACGCGGTCGGACGCGTGCTCGAAGTGGACCAGACGCCCATCGGCAAAACGCCGCGCTCCTGTCCGGCGACCTATGTCGGTTTCTGGGACACCATCCGCCGCCTCTATGCCGAAGCGCCGGAAGCGCGCATGCGCGGTTACACCGCGAGCCGTTTTTCCTTCAACACCAAGGGCGGCCGCTGCGAAGCCTGCGAAGGCCAGGGCGTGCAGAAAATCGAAATGAGTTTCCTGCCCGACGTGAAGGTGCCCTGCGATGTCTGCGGCGGCAAACGCTTCGATGCAGAAACGCTTTCGGTGAAGTTCAAGGACAAGTCGATTGGCGACATCCTCGCGCTGAGTATTGATGAAGCGGTCGATTTCTTTTCAGCGCATCCGCAGATTCACCACGCGCTGCGCCTGCTGCAGGATGTCGGCCTCGGTTATCTGACGCTGGGCCAGCAGAGCCCGACGCTGTCCGGCGGTGAAGCGCAGCGCATCAAGCTGGTTACCGAACTGGCCAAGGTGCGTACGAACAGCAGCGACGATGCGGCAGCCCGTCCGGGCCGCGCCGGGGCGCAGCGCCACACGCTGTATGTGCTCGATGAACCGACGGTGGGGCTGCACATGGCCGATGTCGAAAAACTGATCCATGTGCTGCACCGGCTGGTCAATGCCGGCAATTCCGTGGTGGTGATCGAACACAACCTCGACGTGATGGCCGAAGCCGACTGGATCATCGACCTCGGCCCTGAGGGCGGCGACGGCGGTGGTCGCATTGTGGCCGAAGGACCACCGGCGGATGTCGTCAAAAAAGCCGCGCGCTCGCACACCGCGCGCATCCTCGGGGAGTTCCTGCGGGAGCGCGGCGCGTGAAGCGCCGCACCCTGCTCATTGCCCTGCTGCTGAGCGCAAGCCCGGCCTGGGCACAATTGCCGGAACGCGACCAGGCACTGATTGCCGCCGCCAGCCGCGGCGACACTGCGGCGGTTCAGCGTTTGTTGAAGGAAGGCGCGTCACTGCTGACCCGCGATGACGCCGGCCGCACCGCGCTGGTCGCCGCCACCTACGGCAACCATATCGACTCCGCGCGTGTTCTGCTCGAAGCCGGCGCCAGTCCCGATGTTCGTGACACGGTGGGCCGCACCGCCTTCATGGTCGCAGCAGTTTATGGACATCTTGAACTGCTGCGCCTGACGCTGAAGCACGGCGCGGATGTCCACACGCTGAACCAGTACGGCGGCACCGCGCTGATTCCGGCATCACACTACGGCCATGTCGAAGTCGTGCGCGAGCTGCTGAAGACCAAAGTCAACGTCAATCACGTCAACCGCCTCGGCTGGACCGCGCTGATCGAGGCGGTGATTCTCGGCGACGGCGGGCCGAAGCACACCGAGATCGTCCGCCTGCTGCTGGCGCACGGCGCGGACCCCGGCATCGCCGACCGCGACGGCGTGACGCCACTCGCGCATGCGCGCCGGCACGGTTACACCGGGATCATCCGGCTGCTCGAAAAAACCGGCGCGCGCTGAGACCGTCTAGCCGCCGTGCTTGCCACCGCCGTGCTTTCCAATATCCCAGCCGAGTTTGGCGAGATGTTTCTCGCCGACCTCGACCGGTTCTTCTTCCAGCGGCGTCGCCATTGAATCGTTCCAGCGGTTGAGGAAGCCGAACATCGCCACGCAACCGACGATTTCGACGATCTGGTTTTCGCTCCAGTGCTTGAGCGCGCGATCCATCAGCTCGTCGGTAACATCATTCGGCTGCGATGCCGCGGCCAGCGCCAGATCCAGCGCAACGCGCTCGGCGTCGCTGAACAGCGGGCTGCTGCGGTATTCCCATACTGCTTCCATTTTTTTCTCATCCACGCCCAGCCGGAGCGCCGCCCCGGCAGTGTGCGCCATTCAATAACTGCAGCCGTGCGCCTTGCTGGCGATATGCGCGATCAGGCGCTTCAGGCTGACCGGCACCTCGCCTTCCGGGTCCCAGACCGCAGCAGCCATGGCAGCCAGCGCTTTCACCAGTTTCGGTTTGCGCTGAAGGATCAGCACGCTGTTGGGCACAAAACCCAGCGCCTTGAGATAAACCTTCCACGAATCCGCGAGTTCGGGAATAGCATCAATCGGTAAGGGCTGCAGGCGGGCCATGAATATCCTCCGTTGGTTTCAGATCGGGCCATTATAGACAACGGACTGCCGTCTATAATCAGCAACATCGTGATCACCCAAACCCTGCAGGCGCATACCAAGGACCTCGGCGACGGTTTCGAGGTGCGCCGCCTGTTGCCGGCCGCGGCGCGGCGCACCGTCGGCCCCTTCATTTTTTTCGATCACATGGGTCCCGTACGTTTCAACCCGGGCCAGGCCATCGACGTACGCCCGCATCCGCATATCGGGTTGGCCACGGTGACCTATCTGTTCGAGGGCGCGCTGATGCACCGTGACAGTCTGGGCTTCGTGCAGCGCATCGCCCCCGGCGACGTGAACTGGATGACCGCCGGCCACGGCATCGTGCATTCCGAACGCAGCCCGGACGACGAACGCGACAGCACCCGCGGCCTGCACGGCATCCAGGTGTGGATTGCACTGCCGCAAGCGGATGAACAGACCGATCCGGCCTTCACCCACCACCCGAAAGACAAACTGCCGCAGCTCACCCTGCCGGCGGCCGAACTGCGCCTGATCGCCGGCAGCGGCTGGGGCCTGAGCGCGCCGGTGCAGACTTTTTCGCCGATGTTTTATGCCGCCATTGAAGCCGCCGGCGCCACGCAGTTTGAACTGCCGGCGGAATATGCCGAGCGCGCCATTTACGTGGTTGATGGCGACGTCAAAGCGGGCGGCAACACTGTTGCGCCACGCACGGTCGCCGTGTTTGCGCCGGGCGTGCTGGTCACCATCAACACCACAGGCGCCGCACGCATCATGGCCTTTGGCGGCGCGCCGCTGGACGGCGAACGCCATATTTCATGGAATTTTGTCGCCAGCAGCCGCGAACGTATCGACGAGGCGCGCACACGCTGGCGCGAACAGCGGTTCCCGGCCGTTCCCGGGGAAAACGAATTCATTCCACTGCCCGAGCGGTAAAATCCCTGCATACCGTCTGTTACACCGTATTAATTCACCGTTGATGGAGTCCCCTTGAACCCAGCCTCACTGCGCCAGGAATACATGCGCGCCAGCCTCAGCGAAAGCGATGTCGCCGCCGATCCGGTCCAGCAGTTCCAGCGCTGGTTCGACGAAGCGCTGCGCGCCGGACTGCCGACAGTCAATGCGATGACGCTGGCCACCGTTGATGCCGATGGCGCACCTTCGGCCCGCATCGTGCTGTTGAAAGGCATTGATCAGAACGGTTTCGTGTTCTACACCAACTACCAGAGCCGCAAGGGCCGTGAACTCGCCGCCAATCCGCGCGCGTCGCTGGTTTTCCACTGGACCGATCTGGAGCGCGAAGTGCGCATCGACGGTCATGTCGAAAAAGTCACCGCTGCAGAGTCCGATGAATATTTCGCCAGCCGCCCGCTGGGCAGCCGCCATGCCGCGATTGCCTCGCCGCAGAGCGAAACCGTCGCCAGCCGCGACGTGCTGGAAGCGCGGTTTGCCGCCGCAGCCGCCGATCACGGCGAAACTCCGCCGCGTCCCGCGCACTGGGGCGGCTACCGGGTGATTCCGTCGCAGGTCGAGTTCTGGCAGGGCCGGCCGAGCCGGCTGCACGACCGCCTGCTCTACACGCGCACTGGGGACCGCTGGACGCTTTCCCGCCTCGCGCCCTGATCGGGGCCCGCCGTTGCCAGCACCGTTGTCCGCACGCGCCTGGGAGACCCTCCTCGCCTGGTATTTCGTCACGATCTGGGGCTCAGGATTTCTCGCCACCAAGATCGGCCTGCAGCACGCCGCGCCCTTTACCTTTCTGTCGCTGCGTTTCGCCTTCGGCATCCTCTGCCTGACGGCACTGGTTCTGCTGCTGAAGCCACGCTGGCCGTCGAGCCGGGTGGAATTGGGGCATGTCATCGTCGCCGGCCTGCTGATGCATGCCGTGCATCTCGGCGGCAGCCATTATTCGCAGTATCTGGGTCTTTCAGCGGGTATTACCGCGGTGCTGCTGTCGGTGCAGCCGCTGCTGACAGCAATATTCGCCGGACGCTGGATGCGCGAACGGCTGAACGCCCTGCAGTGGGCGGGGATCGTCATCGGACTCGCCGGCGTCACGCTGATCGTCTGGCACAAGATCGACGTCCGTGAAGCCACCTGGGGCGCATTGACGGCGGTGGCGATCTCCGTCGTCGGCGTCACCGCGGGCACGCTGTACCAGCGGGTGTATTGCCCCGCCGTTGATCTGCGCGCGGCCTCGCTGCTGCAATTCCTCGGCGCATTCATCGTGCTGGCGCCGCTGGCGTGGTTTGTCGAAGGGGCGGCGGTGCGCTGGTCGTGGACCCTCGCCGGCGTCATCGTTTTCCTGGTCATCGGCGCATCAATACTCGCCGTGAACGCCTTCCATACGCTGATGCGCCGCGGACAGGCCACCAAAGTCACCAGCCTGATCTACCTGACGCCGATTTTTGCCGTAGTGCTGGAACTGCTGATGTTCGACGTTGTGCCGTCGATGGTCTCCCTGGCGGGCATAGCCATCACCTGTCTGGGTGTGGCGATGGTGTCCTGGACGCGAAAGACGGCATGACCATCCGTTTTGTGCTGCTGCTGACGGTGATCCTGCATCTGGCCTTTGCCGGCAGCCGCGTCACGCTGTCGCTGCTGGCGCTGCATCTGCAGGCGACGCCGCTGACGGTGGGCATCCTGATTTCGCTGCTCGCCGCAGTGCCGCTGGTATTTGCAGTCGGCTGGGGACGCACCATTGACCGCATCGGCGTGCGCAAACCGCTGCTGATCGGCGCCGGCGCGGTTTTGGGTGCGTTGCTGCTGGGCGCTGCCGTACCGCGCATTGAAGTACTGTTCATCGTCAGCGCCGTCGCCGGCAGCGGGTTCATGCTGGTGCACATCTGCGTCAATCAGGTCGCGGGACTGCTCGGCACGCCGGAGCAGCGTTCGCGCAACTTCAGCCTGCTGGCGCTGGCCTTTTCAACGTCCGGCTTCCTCGGACCCACAATTTCAGGCTTTGCCATTGATCTGGTCGGCCACCGCATGACGTTTCTGCTGCTGGGCTGCAGCGCCGCCATTGGCATCGCACTGATGCTGCTGCGGCCGATCCGCCTGCCCGCGCATCCGGCATCCGCCACGGAACAGGGTCACAAGCGTGTCGGCGATCTGTTCCGCATTCGAGGCCTGCGCCGCGCCTTTGTCGCCAGCGCCGTGTTGTCGATGGCCTGGGACCTGTTCACCTTTGTCACGCCGATCCACGGTACCCGGCTGGGCCTGTCGGCATCAATGATCGGACTGATTCTCGGTTGCTTCGGCGCGGCGATTTTCCTGGTGCGGCTGGTGCTGCCGGCGATCGTGCATCGCCTCAGCGAATGGCCCATTCTGATCGGCGGCATGCTGGCCACCGGCGCCGCGATGTTCATCTTTCCGCTGATCGACAGCGTGTCGCTGCTGATGGCGGTGGCATTCCTGCTGGGGCTGGCGATCGGCGGCACGCAGCCGATGATCATGTCGCTGCTCTACAACACGGCGCCGCCGGGACGCGGCGGTGAAGTGGTGGGCGTGCGCACCTTCCTGCTCAATCTGACGCAGGCCGGCATGCCCCTGCTGTTCGGCATCGTCGGCAGCACGATGGGCATGACGCCGGTGTTCTGGACCATGGCGGCGGTGCTGCTGCTCGGCGGTGCCTATACCAGCCGCCGTTAAGCCGGCTGCGACGGCTTTTTACAGAGGGAAACCCGGCGCCGATGCCGGATGCAGACAAAAAAAACGGGGCGCTGTCGCGCCCCGCTCTTCATAGCGAAAATCCGCTTATTTCAGGTGCTTGTTGACCAGTTTGGTCATTTCAAACATCGACACCTGTTTCTTGCCGCCGAAAACTTCTTTCAGTTTCTCGTCAGCATTGATGTTGCGGCGGTTTTTGCTGTCTTGCAGGCCATGCTTCTTGATGTAGGCCCAGATTTTTTTGGTGACTTCGGTACGCGGCTGTGCGCCGTTGCCGATCACCGCACCGAGCGCTGCGCTCGGCTGCATCGGTTTCATGAATGCGGCATTGGGCTTGCGTTTTGCTGCGACTTTCTTTTTCTTAGCAGCAGGTTTCTTGGTAGCTTTTTTCTTTGCAGCCATCGATGGTTCTCCCGTAAGGTGACTGAATAAATTACAACGTTGATACAGCGTTCAGGCTAGTCTGCTTTGCCGTGTAGTGCACGGTGACGAGAGAATGCCGAGGGAAAATGCCTTTGTCAACGCTTTTTCAGAGGGAAAACAGCGTCGTACCGCAGGGAAAATGTCAGTGCGTACCAACCCGAATCCCGTCAGAATCCCGTCCGAATGTTGTTCGATTGAATCAATGCTTCTGTCGCCGCACAATCGGAACGCGCTTCCTGCCGCCACCTGGAGCGCCATGCGGCGGCGCAAGAGCAGAAACAAATCAATGACCTAGTCGAGGAACTTGAATTGTCCGTCTGCATCATTCGCGAACCCTGCTTGCACCGCGCTGCGTCGCCGCACGGTGACACGGAGCACCCCCGCTCGGGGTAAGCTTCCACCCACCATGTCGAAACAATTGTCATTATTCGAAGGTGCGCGGTCGGGCGCATCGCACGTGGCAGCCATCACTGCGGCGGAACCGACGCCCGAAGCACGCGACCTGGCACGACAGTTGCCTCCCGGCGTGCGCCTCGGCACATCCTCATGGCACTTCCCCGGGTGGCGCGGCATCGTCTGGGCAGACACCGTGGCGCCGGGCGATCTGTCGCGCCAGGGCCTGACGGCCTATGCACAACATCCCTT
This sequence comes from Burkholderiales bacterium, assembly GCA_044346435.1. Taxonomy (GTDB): domain Bacteria; phylum Pseudomonadota; class Gammaproteobacteria; order Burkholderiales; family SG8-41. The sequence goes on along the minus strand of JBIIZE010000013.1, from coordinate 6,311 downwards.
GTTCGGCAGCGTCGGCATCGACCGCTCGTTTTATGCACCGCTTTCATCGCGTCAATATGCCGCCTACGCCGAGCAGGTACCCGAGCTTTTCCGCTTTGTTATCAAAGCGCCAAGCCTGATCACCAGCCAGTGGCTGCCCGGTGAAGGCGCGTTTCGCGGTAGCGGCAATCCGCAGTTTCTCGACGCCGCTTACGCCATCGAGCAGTTTGTCGAGCCGGTACGGTCGGGGCTGGGCGCCAAAGCCGGAACGCTGCTGTTCCAGTTTCCGCCACTGGGACGCGCACTGACGCGGGCGCCTGAACGCTTTATTGCACAGCTGCAGGAATTTCTCGGCCGTCTTCCACAAGGACTGCAGTATGCCGTCGAGGTGCGTGATGACCGTGTGATCACGCGGCGTTTTTTTGCTTCGCTGAAGGAAGTGGGGGTGCGTTATTGCGTTGGCGTGCATCCGCGGATGCCACCGGTGGCCGCGCAGGCGGCAGCGATGTCGGGTTTCGGTTCCGGGCCGCTGCTGGTGCGCTGGAATCTGAAAAGCAGCTACACCTACGAGGAGGCGCGCACCCGTTTCACGCCCTTCGACCAACTGGTCGATGAAGACAGCGCGACACGGGATTCGATCGCGCAACTGTGCATGGCGACCGCCGCGGCGGGGCATGAGTGCACGATCATCGCCAACAACAAGGCTGAAGGTTCGGCGCCGCTGACTCTGGTCAAGCTGGCGCAATCCATTGTCATCGCGGCGCGTCACCGCGCGCAGGCGCGCTGACCCGCCCTGCGGCCGCCTCTGCTTTCCAGCCTTTTATTTCTTCACCCGCACCGCGAATTTCTGACGAAACTTGGCGACCTTGGGCGCGACCACGGCCTGACAGTAGGGCTGCCGCGGGTTGTTCTCGAAATATTCCTGATGGTAGGGCTCGGCGACATAAAAATGCGGTGCCGGAGTGACTTCGGTGACGATCGGACGTGAAAAAACACCACCTGCCGTCAGATTCCTGATCACGGTCTCTGCAGTCGCTTTCTGCTGCGGCGTGTGGAAATAGATCACCGAGCGGTACTGCGTACCGATGTCATTGCCCTGCGCATTCAGCGTGGTTGGATCGTGAATCACGAAAAACACCTCCAGCAGATCGGCATAACTCAGAACCGCCGGATCGAAGGTGATGCGCACGACTTCGGCATGGCCGGTGTCGCCGCCGCAAATGTCATCGTACGTCGGATTGGCGAGATGGCCGCCGCAGTAGCCGGATTCCACAGATTCGACACCGACAAGGCCGTCGAATACCGCTTCCAGGCACCAGAAACAGCCTCCGCCCAGCGTCGCCACTTCACGCACTGCCGTTTTACCCGCGGTATCGCTCATCCTGCCTGCTCCTGTTGAGGTTGATGCCGCATCAGTCGCCGCAGGCGGCGAAACCTGACAGCTTCAACCCGCCTTGCAATAACCGGTGACGCGTTCGACTTCGTTGCGCGAGCCGAGGATCACGCCGACGCGCTGGTGCAGCTTGGTCGGCTGCACGTCGAGGATGCGCTGGGTGCCGTTGGTCGCGGCGCCGCCGGCTTCCTCGACAATCATTGCCATCGGATTGGCTTCATACATCAGGCGCAGCCGGCCTTCCTTGTGTTTGGCGTCCTGCGGATACATGAAAATGCCGCCGCGCGACAGGATGCGGTAAACGTCGGCGACCATCGAGGCCACCCAGCGCATGTTGTAGTCCTTGCCCAGCGGGCCGGTCTTGCCGGCCAGACATTCGTCGATGTAGCGGATGATCGGCGCGCTCCAGTTGCGGCGGTTCGACATATTGATGGCGAACTCGGCGGTATCGGCCGGGATTTCGATTTTCGGTTCGGTCAGCACCCAGCTGCCCAGTTCGCGGTCGAGCGTGAATCCGGCGACGCCGTTGCCGACGGTGAGCACGAGGATGGTCGACGGGCCGTAGACGGCAAAACCCGCGGCGACCTGCTTCGATCCCGGCTGCAGGAAAGCCTGTTCGTCGGGGGTGACGCCCTCGGGGCAGCGCAGCACCGAGAAAATGGTGCCGATGGAGACGTTGACGTCAATATTGGAAGAGCCGTCGAGCGGATCCATCAGCAGCAGGTATTCGCCGCGCGGATAACGGTTGGGAATCTGGTGAGGGTGTTCCATTTCCTCCGAGGCCATCGCCGCGAGGTGGCCGCCCCACTCATTGGCCTCAAGCAGCACTTCGTTGGAAATGACATCGAGCTTTTTCTGCGCTTCGCCCTGCACGTTGTCGCTGCCGGCGTTGCCGAGAATACCGGTCAGCGCGCCCTTGCTGACGGCATTGCTGATCGACTTGCAGGCGCGGGCGACGACTTCAATCAGCAGCCGCAGTTCCGCGGAAACCACACCTTTTTCGCGCTGCTGTTCAACTAAATACTGGGTGAGTGTAATGCGACGCATGTTTTCTCCACTAATAGGCAACCGTCCGGTTTGCCGGGCGGGCGAGGCAGGATTATCCGATATACTGGTTTTATTCGGGAGACATCAATGATGTACATGATTTTGAAAGCGATTTTCCGGCGTGTTGTGCTGACTCTGCTGCTCTGCACCCCGCTGCTGGCGACGGCACAAGCCGTCAAACCGGCGGCGCCGGCCTCTGCCACCGCCATCGCCACCTTCGGCGCCGGCTGTTTCTGGTGCGTTGAAGAAGCCTTCGACAAGGTGCCGGGCGTGATTTCGACGACCTCAGGTTATATGGGCGGGCACCTGAAGAATCCGACTTACCCGCAGGTTTCCGCCGGCAACACCGGTCACAACGAAGTGGTGCAGGTGGTCTATGACCCGGCGAAAGTGACCTATGCGCAATTGCTCGACGCATTCTGGCGCAATATCGACCCGACCCAGGCCAACGGCCAGTTTTGCGATCACGGTTCTCAGTACCGCAGCGAAATCTTTGTTCACGACGATGCGCAGCGCAAAGCGGCGGAAGCCTCGAAAGCCGCGCTGCAGAAAAACAAACCTTTCGCCGGCGACATCCGCACGCTGATCACACGCGCCGCCGAGTTTTATGCGGCCGAGGATTATCATCAGGACTATTACAAGAAAAATCCGATCCGCTACAACTACTACAAGACCAGCTGCGGGCGGCAGGCCCGGCTGCAAGAGGTCTGGAAAACGCAGTAATCCGGCAATGACCAAGCGCCTGCTGCTGATCGGCGGCGGTCACAGCCATGTCGAAGTGATCCGCCGCTGGGGGCTGGCTCCGGAACCCGGCGTCATGGTGACGCTGATCAGCCCCGACCGCCATACGCCGTACTCGGGCATGTTGCCGGGGTATATCGCCGGCCATTACGGTTTTGACGAATGCCATATCGATCTGGATGCGGTCTGCACACAGGCCGGGGTGACGCGCATCGGCGCCAGCGCGGGTGAAATTGATTTCACCGCCCGTCTCGCACCTTGCGGCCAGGCACCCGATCAACCTTTTGATGTGTTGTCCATCGACACCGGCTCCACGCCGGCACTGACGGCGGTACCCGGTGCGGAACGTTACGGCATCCCCGTCAAACCGGTCGCGCAATTTCTCGAACACTGGACACAACTGCGTGAAACAACGCAAACCGCGCCGCGGCCGCTGCATGTGGTCGTGGTCGGCGCCGGTGCGGCCGGGGTCGAGGTCATACTCGCCATGAAGCACCGTATCGCCGCCGACAGGGGCCGCGCCGTGTTTACGCTGATCGGTGACGGACCAACCATCCTCGGCGTGCATCCGCGCGGCGTGCAGCAACGCTTCATGACCATTCTTCGGAATCAGCAGATTACCGTGCGTCTGGATACCGCTGTTGAGCGCGTCTCACCGGGCACGCTGTTTTTGCGCAGCGGCGAAAAACTCGCCTTTGATGAAGTCGTCTGGGTCACCGGCGCCGCAGCGCCGGTATGGCCGCGCGCCAGCGGGCTGCAAACCGATGCGGCAGGTTTTATTGCCGTCGACCGGCATCTGCAATCGCTGTCGCATCCGGGCGTGTTTGCGGCCGGCGATATTGCATCGATGATGGATGCGCCGCGACCGAAATCGGGTGTGTATGCGGTGCGTCAGGGACCGCCGCTCGCTGAAAACCTGCGCCGCGCTTTGCGCGGAGAAACGCTGCTCGACTATCGCCCGCAAGCGCGCGCGCTGGCGCTGATCAGCGCCGGGGACCGTTATGCGGTGGCGTCGTACGGACCTTTTGCATTAAGAGGCGCGTGGGTATGGCGCTGGAAGAATCGCATCGACACGGCATTCATGCAGCGTTACCGCGGCATCGGCTGAGATCCCGAATGGGATCAATAACTATTTGTTTTTATTGATTATTTTTAGTTGATGCTGACACGCGCAAATTTGCGTTTGCCGACCTGCAGCACGACGCTCGCGCCGCGCGCGAGTTTCACCGACTTGTCGGTGACTTTTTCGCCGTCCATTTTTACGCCGCCCTGCGCCAGCATGCGCAAGGCATCCGAGGTGCTGGGCGTCAGTCCCGCCTGCTTCAGCACCGCGGCAATCTGCAGTCCGTCGCCATCCGCCTTCAAGGTAATTTCAGGCATGTCGGCAGGAATTTCATCACGACGGAAACGCGCTTCGAAATCCGCGAGCGCTGCGATTGCAGCATCCGCGCCATGGAAACGCGCGACAATTTCCTGCGCAAAACCGACCTTGATGTCGCGCGGATTGCTCCCGGCCTTCACCGCATCACGCCAGCCGCGGATGGTTTCCAGCGGTTCGAAGGACAGCAATTCGATGTAACGCCACATCAGTTCATCGGAAACCGACATCAGCTTGCCGAAGATTTCATTCGGCGCTTCCTGGATGCCGACATAGTTGCCCAGCGACTTCGACATCTTGTTGACGCCATCGAGGCCTTCGAGCAGAGGCATGGTGAGAATGCACTGCGGCGCCTGACCGTGGTGTTTCTGCAGTTCACGACCCATCAGCAGATTGAATTTCTGGTCGGTGCCGCCGAGTTCGATGTCGGCCTTCAGCGCCACCGAGTCGTAACCCTGCACCAGCGGATACATGAATTCGTGAATGGCGATGGGCTGGTTGCCGCGGTAACGCTTGGAAAAGTCATCGCGCTCGAGCATGCGCGCCACGGTATGGGTGGCGGCGAGCTTGATCATGTCGACCGCGCTCATCTTGTCCATCCAGGTCGAATTGAACACGACCTCGGTGCGGGAACGGTCGAGAATCTTGAAAACCTGTTCGGTATAGGTCTTAGCGTTGCGCGCGACTTCTTCGCGGGTCAGCGGCGGACGGGTGGCGTTTTTGCCGGTGGGATCGCCGATCATTCCGGTGAAGTCGCCGATCAGGAACAGCACGTGATGCCCCAATTCCTGGAACTGGCGCAGCTTGTTGATCAATACCGTGTGGCCGATGTGCAAATCCGGCGCTGTCGGATCGAAGCCGGCTTTGACGCGCAATGGACGGCCGGTCGCCAGTTTTTCGCGCAATTCCGGTTCGCGCAGCAGCTCGTCGCAGCCGCGGCGGATGATTTCGATCTGGCCGTCGATGGTGGTCATGGATTTCAGACGCTTTTTCCGGGGGTTTTCACAGGCAAAACTGCACAAAATGAGAGCAAAAACGGGTTTTCGGGCTGCGGGGTTTCTGCTAAGCTCCGTGCTGAAAAATTCGTTGCAAACCGGGCCACCGATTCGGCCCGAATCTGTTGCAAATCACGTTGTAAATCAACAAGGAAGCGCATGCCCTCAGCGCGATTCGCGATTTTAGCGCAAAAGCTCAGCGCCCTGCTTCACGGCAGCGCGTGGCGCCGCATCCTGCTCGCACTGCTGCTGCCTTTCTTCGGCATCATGGCGGCCTTCGGTATTGCCCCGGACACCATTACCGACACGGTTGAGCGCAGCAACGTCGTTGAACAGATCGCACTGCCCGCGCTGCCCGCATCGGGAGACCTCAACGAGAGTTTCTGGCGCGAAGCGCGCATCGAACGCGGCGACACCATTGCCACGGTCCTTCAGCGACTGCAGATTGACGACAGCAGCGCCGCCCAGGTCATGCAGCGTACAACTGAAGCCCGAGCCCTGTACCGCCTGATACCGGGACGCACCATCCGCGCCCACACCACGGCTTCCGGCCAGTTGCTGTCGCTGCGTTTTCTGAACGGCACGCAACTGCTGAAAATCGACCGTGAAGGCGATGCACTGGTGATCTCTGAAGGTGCGGCCGAAGTTGAAACCCGCCTGCACATGCGTTCGGGTGAAATCAGAACCTCACTGTTTGCCGCCACCGATGCCGTGGGTATGTCGGATGCAGTGGCGGTGCAGATTGCCGAAGTATTCTCCACCGACATCGACTTCCACC